>JBNJFI010000004.1:2529-58482 GCA_051746725.1 Fusobacteriota bacterium | reverse complement strand
AGAAAGATATGCTCAAGAAAATTTAGTTATATCAGTTTCTGGGCAAGTAGATATAAACTCAGTTTTTTCTAAAATTGAAAATAATTTTAAAGAGTTAAGCCGAGATTTTAAACAGAGAGAGTATAATAAAAAGTATAATTATAATAACTCCAAAAAAGAGTATCATAGAGAAATAAACCAAGTTCACTTGTATTTTAATACTATTGGAGCCTCATATTACGATAAAGAAAGATATACTCTTTCGGTTCTTGGAAATATATTAGGTGGAAATATGAGTTCTCGATTGTTTCAAGAAATTAGAGAAAAAGAGGGGTTAGCTTATTCAATATATTCAAGGTCTTCTTCGTATGAGGAAGGTGGTTTATTTATGGTTTATGCTGCAACAACAAAGGATGACTATGAAAAAGTTATAAAAATTATCAAAAGAGAATTAGAAAAAATTAGAAAATCTAGTGTTTTAGATAGAGAAATAATAAGAGCTAGAAATCAAATAAAAAGTGCTCTAATATTGAGTCTTGAAAGCACAAGGTCTAGAATGAAAAGATTAGCTAGTTCATTTTTATTTCATAAGAAATTAAAATCGATTGAAGATATTATTAAAAAGGTTGAAATGGTTACAAAAAAGGATATAGATAAATTAACAAATAAAATATTTAAAGAAGAAAATTACTCTATAACTTTACTCGGAAATATAAAAAATATTGAGGAGGAGTAGATGGAAGAAGTTCAAATAAAAATAAAATTAGAAAATGGGGCTAAAGCTCCCAAATATATGACAAAAGGTTCTTCGGGAATGGATGTATTCGCCAATATTAAAAGTCCGGTTAAACTTGAAAGTTTAGACAGGAAATTAATAGATACTGGGATAAAAATGGAAATACCATACGGTTACGAAATACAAGTTAGACCTAGAAGTGGATTAGCCTTAAAACATGGTTTGACAATGGTTAATACTCCTGGTACAATAGATTCAGACTACCGTGGTGAAATAAAATTAATTATGATAAATTTGAGTAATGAAGTTTATGAAATAAAACCTAATGAAAGAATAGGCCAGCTTGTTTTAAAAAAAGTGTATAAGGCAAGATTAGAAAAAGTAAAAGAATTAGATAAAACAGTAAGGAAAGAAAATGGATTCGGACATACAGGGAAAAAATAAAGGAGGACGAAATGGGAAAAGGAGTTGTTTACGCAATTACATCAGGAAAAGGTGGAGTGGGGAAAACCACTACAACTGCAAATATTAGTACAGGTTTAGCAATGGCAGGAAAAAAAGTAGCTGTGATTGATGCTGATATTGGTCTTAGAAATTTAGATGTAATAATGGGGTTAGAAAATAGGATAGTTTATGATATTATTGATGTTGTTGAAGGGAGAGCATCCTTAAAAAAAGCTTTGATTAGGGATAAAAAATTAAAAAACAATTTACAACTCTTGCCAGC
The DNA here is from genome assembly GCA_051746725.1 of Fusobacteriota bacterium. GTDB lineage: Bacteria > Fusobacteriota > Fusobacteriia > Fusobacteriales > JBNJFI01 > JBNJFI01. The sequence goes on along the minus strand of JBNJFI010000004.1, from coordinate 57,040 downwards.
AGCTCAGACTAGAGACAAGGATGCTGTAAATGCAGATCAGATGATTGAGATTACAGAAGAATTGGCAAAGGACTTTGATTATGTAATTTTAGATTCACCAGCTGGTATAGAAACTGGATTTAAAAATGCTATAGCAGGTGCAGATGAAGTAATAGTTGTAACTAATCCTGAAATTTCAGCTGTTCGAGATGCTGATAGAATAATAGGATTGTTGGAAGCGGCAGAAAAAAATCACCCTAAAGTTATTATAAATAGAATAAAACAAGACATGGTTGATAGGGGAGATATGTTATCTGTAGAAGATGTCTTAGATATTTTGGGAATAGATCTTTTAGGAATAATTCCTGATGATGAAAATGTTGTAGTATCATCTAATAGAGGAGTTCCAATTGTAAAAGATAATGAAAAAAGAGCAGGACAGGCATATCAAAATATTTCTCAAAGAATACTTGGAGAAAAAGTTCCATTATTATCATTAGAAGACAAAAAAGGAATTTTCAATAAGTTGGTTAAGTTTTTTCAAAATTAATTAAACAGAGAGGGGATAATATGTTTCAAAAAATAAAAGATTTTTTCCTAAAAGAAGAAAAAAGTGGGTCAATAGCTAAAAACAGACTACAAGTTGTTATCATGCAAGATAGAACTACATTTACACCAGTAATGATGGAACAATTAAAAAAAGATTTAATGCAAGTTTTTGATAAATATTTGGAAATAGAAGAACAGGGATTAGAATTTGATCTTGATAAAGAAAATGAGAAAGTAGGACTTTCTATAAATATACCTATCAAAAAAGTTAGAAATGATAAAGACATAGAAAAATGAAACAGAGTCAAGATTATCACTTAATAAAGAGAAAAACTAAAAAATTTGATTTAACTTTCATTTTAAATATAATTATACTAATAGGAATAAGTTTATTAATGATCTATAGTGCTACTATAAATAAAAATGGAAGTTTTTTCAAAAAAGAAATATTATGGGCAGTGATTGGCTTTTCAGTTTTTATCATTGCGAGTTTAATCAATTACAGAAAATACTATGAATATGCATATTACATTTATATCTTAATGTTGTTATTTCTAATTAGCGTTCCTATATTTGGAAAAACAATCTTAGGAGCAAAACGATGGATTGATCTAGGTATTGTAACGATCCAGCCATCAGAATTTGCAAGACTTTTTGTAATCCTTACTTTTTCTCAGTTACTTACAAAAAAATTTAGAAAAGGTATAAAAAGTTGGTGGGATATAACTAGAACAGGTATGCATTTAATATTACCTTTTTTGTTAATATTACAACAGCCTGATTTAGGAACTTCTTTAGTGCTAGCATTTATATACATTTTATTAGTTTTTATAAATAAAATTGAAATCAAAAAAATAATTATAATGATTGGAACAGGTATAGCACTTATACCATTTGCTTATTTTTTTGTACTGAAAGAATATCAAAAATCTAGAATAACTGTATTTCTAAATCCAGAAGAGGATATATTAGGAGCAGGCTGGAATTTAATTCAGTCTAAAATTGCTGTTGGGTCTGGCCAGATATTTGGTAAAGGTCTTTTTAGTGGGACTCAAAATAAGTTGAATTTTTTGCCGGAATCTCATACTGATTTTATATTTTCAGTTTTTGCAGAAGAATTTGGATTTGTTGGTTCTATAATATTTTTGATAGTATATCTATCTTTAATATTGAAAATTTTTAACATAGGGAAAAATAGTAATTCTCGATATGGAAAGTTGATATCCTTTGGTATAGGAGGGCTCATATTTTTTAATAGTTTTGTAAATATGGGAATGACAATGGGAATAATGCCTATAACTGGTTTACCTCTATTATTAGTTAGTTATGGAGGAAGTTCTTTTGTGGTAACTTTTTTGATGTTAGGAATAGTTCATAGTGTTAAGATACATAATAATAAATAATTATTGCAAAAAATTATTTGTAATGATATAATAAAAATAACAACTTGTATAATCCTGATAATATGGTTCAGGAGTTTCTACCAGATACCTTAAATATCTGACTATAAGTAAAGAAGAGAAAGAATATCTCTAATTTGCTTGTACTTTGCAAGTTTTAGGATGTTCTTTCTCTTTTTTTACTAAAAATGATTTGCACAAAGTAAATCAAAAAAAATATTAGGAGGAGAAAAGGTGAGAGATTTTTTTAAGTTAGAAGAAAATGGAAGTAATGTTAGATCAGAGGTTATAGGAGGAGTTACTACTTTTTTGACAATGGCTTATATTATATTTGTTAACCCAAATATATTAAGTGCAGCTGGAATGGATAAAGGAGCTTTAATTACGGTTACATGTTTAGCAGCTTTTTTTGGAACTATTTTAGTAGGTTTATGGGCGAATGTGCCATTTGCAATGGCTCCAGGAATGGGACTTAATGCTTTCTTTACGTATACTTTAGTTTTAGGTCAAGGAGTGACTTGGCAAACAGCTTTAGGAATAGTTTTTTTATCAGGGGTATTCTTTTTAATATTAACAGTTATTGGTATTAGAGAAAAAGTAATAAAGGCAATTCCGATGTCTTTAAGGCTAGCAGTTGCAGCGGGAATTGGATTATTTATTACATTTATTGGATTACAAAATTTAGGTTTAGTAGTTGCCAATCCAGCAACACTAATTGGTATAGGTGCATTTAATAAACCTTTAGTTTTAGGACTTGTAGGACTAATAATAATAGCAGTTTTAGAAGTGAAAAAAATAAAGGGGTCTATTCTTATAGGAATAGTTATAACAACAATATTAGGAATAGCATTTGGAGAAGTAGAATTACCGGCTAATTTAATTTCTATGCCACCTTCAATATCACCAATCGCTTTTAAACTAGATATTTTAGGTGCTTTAAAGCTAAGTTTTTATGGAGCAATTTTTTCATTTATGTTTGTAGATCTTTTTGATTCAATAGGAACAATTGTAGCGTGTTCATATGAAGCAGATTTAGTTGAAGAAGATGGGACTATCAAAAAAATTGATAAAATGCTAGAAGCCGATGCAATTGCCTCAATATTTGGAGCAGCTTTAGGAACAAGTACAACAACAACTTATATAGAATCAGCTTCTGGAATAGCTGATGGTGGAAAAACTGGTTTGTCTGCTGTAGTGACATCTGTACTGTTTTTATTAGCATTATTATTTACTCCAATAATAGGAATAGTACCAGCATTTGCAACGGCACCTGCTCTTATAATAGTTGGTGTATATATGTTTAAAAATATTAAAGAAATTGATTTTGGAGACTTTGAAGTTGCAATACCAGCTTTTTTGACTATAGTATTAATGCCTTTAACATATAGCATAAGCATTGGATTAAGTTTTGGATTTATATCTTATGTTATAATAACTGTAGCTAGTGGGGATTTCAAAAAAGTTTCTCCTGTTATGTGGGTTATAGCAATTTTATCTATACTAAATTTATTAGTTTAAAAATTAAACAAATTAAATAAATTATAAAAATCCAGAGATATATCTCTGGATTTTTAAATACTATTTGAAAATTATAATAATATATATTATAATGATGTTATGTAAAAATATTGAATCTCTAAATTAATTTAAAAAGAGAGGTGAATTAAGTGATATTTAAAAATTTTCCAGAATTAAATGGATTAGAAAGTATTACAATGGAAACAACTGCTTTAAAATTGATAGAAGAAGCAGGGGAACTATCCCAAGCTATTTCTAAGTTTCGAGGTTTAAATGGTGAAAAAATACATATGACTGACGAGGAAGTTATGGATAAAATAACTTCGGAACTTTTAGATGTAATGCAAGTATGTGCAACAATGACCTATGTATTAGAAAAAGATAATAAAATAGATTTGAAAAAAGCTTTAAAAAAGCATAAAGAAAAAATGATCAAAAAAGGATATGTAAAATCAAAATAAAGCTTGAAAAAATCTGAAATATATGTTACTATAATATAGTAATAAATAAAAAATAAAGAAGAGGTGATTTTAGTGAAGGATACTCCTAATTATCATAAAATCCAAGTAAAATGTGCATGTGGGAATTCTTTTGAAACAAGATCTACATACAAAAAAGACACTTTAAAGGTGGAGATTTGTTCAGAATGCCATCCATTTTATACTGGAAAAATAAGAGATATTAATGAAGCAGGAAGAGTAGAAAAATTCAAGAAAAAATATGGTATGAGTTAAATAAAAGCAGGGCTGTAAGCTCTGTTTTTATTTTCGTGTTTTCTAATTATTTAAATATTAATTAAAAAAAATAAAAAGGGAGTGGTTGCAGTGAAAAAAAGGATATTATTTTTGATGATTTCAGTTTTGATTTTATCTATGGGATGTGGAAAGTCTCCACGGGATCAAGTTAAGGATGGAAGTACACCTTCAAAAATTGAAACTAAAGAAGGAAAAGATTTTTATGAAACCATTGGTATGGGAGCACCTTCTGAAAATGCTACAAATGTTGCCTCTGAAAAACAAACTTCTTATGAAGCTGCTAAAGCAGCAGCTCTAAATGACTTAGCTGGGTACTTATATGGGGTAAAACTAGAAAGTGGAATGGAAGTACAAGATGCAATAGCTCAAAATTCTAGTATAAAAACTGAAGTAGCAGCATTTATTAGAGGTGCAGAAATTGTAAATAGAGAGTGGGATGACCAAAATAGTTGTATAGTTACTATGAGAATAAATGTAAAAGATTTTAAAGAAAAACTAAAAGAACTAGGAGTTGAATAATGGCTGTAATTGAAGTAGATCACCCCTTAGTACAACATAAACTATCGTACATTAGGGATAAAAAAACTGATACTAAAATTTTCCGAGAAACCTTAAATGAAATAACAGGATTAATGGTATATGAAATAACAAAAAACATTGAATTAGAAGAAGTTGAAATAGAAACTCCTGTTATGAAAACAAAATCATACAGATTACCTGATAAAGCAATAGGAGTAGTTCCTATTTTAAGAGCAGGGTTAGGAATGGTCGATGGGATATTGACTTTGATACCAACTGCAAAAGTGGGTCATATAGGAGTTTATAGAAATGAGGAGACTTTACAACCAGAACACTATTATGCAAAGTTGCCAGAAGATATTCAAGAGAGAAAAACTTTACTAGTGGATCCAATGTTAGCTACTGGTGGATCTGCGATATATGGTATAGATTATTTAAAAAAATCAGGGGTAAAGGATATTAAATTTGTATGTTTGATTGCAGCTCCTGAAGGAATTAAAAAAGTTCAAGAAGCACATCCTGATATAGATATTATCGTAGCTAAAATAGATGATGGATTAAACGATAAAAGTTATATTTATCCTGGTTTAGGAGATGCAGGAGATAGAATATTTGGAACAAAATAAAAAATCAGATCTTTTAAAGATAAAAAAAGCAGACTATATTTAAATATAGTCTGCTTTTTTTGAAATAAAAATTTAATATCCACCTCTTTAGAGCTTGAATATGATATATATATATGGTATAATTAATTAAAAAGTTTATTGAAGAAAGAGGTTGTAATATATGGATTTATTAAGGAAAAAAGAAGTGTTAAATATAATTAAAGAAGAGAAAAAAAAATCAAAAAAGATTGTATTTACAAATGGTTGTTTTGATATTTTGCATGTTGGGCACTTACGTTATTTAAAACAGGCGAAACAATTAGGGGATATTTTAGTAGTTGGATTAAATTCTGATGATTCAGTCAAAAATTTAAAAGGAAAAAATAGACCTTATGTTTCTCAAGAAAATAGAGCTGAAATGCTACTCGGACTAAAACCAGTTAATTATGTTATTATTTTTAACGAAAAAACACCTATAAAATTATTGGATCAAGTAAAACCAGATGTGCATGTTAAAGGTGGAGATTATAAAAAAGAAGAACTTCCAGAAACAAAAGTTGTAGAAAAAAATGGTGGTACGGTTAAAATAGTTTCATTATATGAGGGAAATTCCAGTACAAATTTAATAAAAAAAATTCAAAAGGGAGAATAAAGTATGACAAAAAAGAAATTTAAAATTATAGTAATATGTTTTTTTATATTAAGTTTTTTTAATTTATATGGACAAGATACAGCATCTAGTATTATAAATTCAGGTGTATCAGGAGTTAATGCAAATGATAAAAATTCTCTAAATACTATTAGCTCAGATTTAAATCAACCAAAAAGCGAAGCAAATATTCCTCAAAATAAAGTAGAAGATATTGATTTAGATCAAGAAAAAAGAATAGAAGAATTAAAAAATAAGGACATAGAAAATGAAACTATTATTCAAGATGGTTTGTATCAAAAATTAGATGAAGAAAGCATTTTTAAGACAAACGATGTAAACCTATATGGTAAAAAGATATTTGATCAATCGAATACTCACCTATCTTTGCCCACTGAAGTCAATGTCGATGAAAACTATATATTATCATCAGGAGATTACCTTCAAATAAATATGAGTAGTGATTTACTACCAGAAGAAAGTTCTAAAAAATTCACATTAAAAGTTTCTCAAACAGGGAGTATATTTTTAGGAGGATTAGGAACTATAAATGTAAGAGGAAAAACAATAAAAGAAGTAAAAGATGATCTGTTACAAAAAAGTCAAAAGAAATATAAAGATATGAAGTTAGATATTTCTCTTTTGAAAATGCGAAGTACTAGAGTATTTATAATGGGAGAAGTAGGCAGTCCTGGGAGTTATGTCTTGAATCCTTTATCAAATATTTTAAATGCTATTTATTTAGCCAAAGGCATCACAAAAAATTCTAGTTTACGGAATATAAAAATATTAAGAAATGATGAAATAATAACAATTGACCTGTATAATTACTTAATAAAAGGAAACAATAATGATATTAAAATATTAAAAGATGGAGATACTATTTTTGTTCCTATTTTAAAAAATAAGGTTACTTTAAAAGGTGGTATTATAAGACCTGGGATATATGAAACTAAAAATGAAAAAAGTGTCCTAGAAGTTTTAGAACTAGCTGGAGGATTAAAAGTTAATTCGATAAAAAATCATGCTCAAATAACAAGGATATCAGATGATTCAATGAAAATATTGGATATAGATGATTTAAAGAAATCTCAAATTAAAAATGGCGATATAATTCGGATTGGTAAAATAGATGATCAATATGATAATGGGGTTCATATATATGGTAACGTTTTATACCCTGGAGTATATCAGTTAGAAGAAAAACAAAATTTTAAAGAAATCTTAGATAAAGCTGGAGGATTAAAATCAGAAACTTACTTAAAGCGAGCTAATATATTAAGAAAAAAAGATGATACAGATTTTGAAAAGATAGAGTTTAGTCTTGAAAATGAAAATCCTACTTTAAAAAAAGGAGATAGGATATATATTTATAGTAAAAAAAATATTGGTAAAATAACATATGCAACTATAAAAGGAGCAATAAAAGATCCAGGTGTTTATAAGGTATATAAAAATACAAGAATATCAGACCTGATATTTAATGCAAAGGGTTTAAAAGAAGAAGATGTATATACCAGTAGGGCGGATTTATATAGAATAAATAGAAAAAAAGAAAATTCTGATAATTTAGAAGTAATTGAAATAGATTTAGAGTCAATTTTGAACGAAGAAAAAGAAGATGATCTGCTAATAAAAGATGGAGATGTATTGAAAATATATAAAACTGAGGAAGTTATGGATGTATCAATGTTAGAAATATTTGGTGATGTAGGATCTCCTGGAAAATATCGATATTACAATGGGATGACTTTAAACGATTTAATATTTTATGCAAAGGGATTAAAAAGAAGTTCAGATAAAACTAAAATCGAAATTGCTAGAAATGATGAAACGGGACGTAGCAATGATGTTATTGAGGTTGATTTCAATAGCGAACCTAATTATGTTTTAAAAGAAGATGATAAAGTCTTTGTAAGAACTATTCCAGGATGGGAAAATACAAATATCATAGAAATCAAAGGTTATGTTAAATATCCTGGTAAATATTCAATAAGTAAAGGAGAAACATTAAATCATATTATTCAAAGAGCAGGAGGGTTTAGAGATAAAGCTTTTATTCCTGGGATAAAATTTACAAGAAGAGAGAAACTTGATGATAATTTAAGTGAAATTGAAAAATTAAAATTATTAAAAACCGGTGAAAAATCACCTGAATATATCTATAGTCGAATAAATAATATAACTTTTAATTTCAATGAAAATAAATATAATCAAGAAATAATTCTTCAGGACAAAGATCTTATTGAAATTCCAAAACGATCTAATTTTGTAAGAGTTAAAGGAGAGGTATATAATCCTGGATTAGTAATTTTAGATTCTGGTTCTGACTTAAGAGATTATATAAAAGCTGCTGGTGACTTTACTGAAGATGCAGCTACTTCTGAAGTGTATGTAATTAAATATAATGGTAGGGTAGATAAACCTGGATTTTTTAGAGGAGTTGACGTTGAATATGGAGATACCATAGTTATTCCAACGATCAAAACTAGGAATAGAACTTGGAAAAATACCTTAGTTGATACTTTGGATACTTTTATCAAGGTCTTAACAGCTTATAAATTAGCAGATAGTACATTTTAATGGGGATTGAATAATATATGAAAAAAACATATACTTTAAAGCAAGCAAATGAATTAGCAAAAAAAATAAGTAATATTTTAAAACCAGGGGATGTTGTTGCTTTAAATGGTAATTTAGGGACAGGAAAAACAACTTTTGTAAAAGAAATTGGAAAATCATTAGGAGTAACTAAAACGATAAAAAGTCCTACATATACATATGTGAGAGAATACGATTTAAATGGAATTTCTATTTTTCATTTTGATGTTTATAGAATTTCTGAACCTTGGGAGATATATGACATTGGATATGAAGATTATTTAAATGCCAATGGAATAATTTTAATTGAATGGGCCAACTTAATTGAGTCAGAATTACCAGAGAAATATTTGAAGATTAATTTTGAATATAATACCGAATCAAAACGAAATATCACTATTGATTATATTGGAGATAAAAATAGAAAAAAGGAGATACTAAAATATGTTAATTCTAGGAATAGAGACATCGACTAAAACAGGTTCTGTAGCTTTATATGATAATGAATCTGGAATAATAGCTGAAACTATTTTACAAGTAAAGTTTAATCATTCAGATACATTGATGGAATCCATTAATAATTTATTTCAGATATCTACAGTTTCCAAAAAAGATATAGATAAAATAGCTGTGGGGATAGGCCCAGGATCTTTCACTGGAATTAGGATAGGGATAGGTACTGCAAAGGGATTGGCATATTCTCTAAATATCCCTGTTATAGGTATAAATAGTTTAGATATTTTAGGAAATAACATTTCAGATACATCTCGAAAAATAATACCATTAATTGATGCACGTCATAAAAGAGCGTATTATTCGGTATATGAATATAAGGGAGATAAAATAGAAAAAATAAAAGATTATAATGTTGAATCACTGGAAGAGATATTTAAAAAATATAATCAAGAAAACCTCATTTTTACTGGTCGAGGTAGTATAGTATACCGTGATTACATAAAAAATCAATTTGGAGAAGATGTCAAATTTACTAAAAAGGCTAACTCTTTTTTGAGAGCATCGATATTAGCAGAACTTGCAGTAGATAAAAAAGATGATAATTTACATAAATTAGAACCTTTTTATTTAAGTAAATCTCAAGCACAAAAACAAAAGGAGAAGAGTGATAAAAAATGATTTTGTCAAAACGAGTTTCCAATATAGAACCGTCAGCAACTTTAGATCTTATTAAAAAAGTGAAAATATTAGAAGGGAAAGGCGAAGAAGTAGTTTCCTTTGGAGCAGGAGAACCTGATTTTAATACTCCTGAAATTGTAAGAGAATTTGCAAAAAAGGCTATAGATAATGGGTTTACACATTATACTAAAGTCTCAGGAATCAATAAGTTACGTGAAAATATTGTAAAAAAATTAAAAAGAGATAATGGATTAGACTATACAAAAGACAATATTTTGGTATCTAATGGAGCAAAACACTCATTATATAATACTTTTTCAGCTATATTAAATCCAGGAGATGAAGTTTTATTGCAGAGTCCATATTGGGTAAGTTATCCTGAAATGATTAAATTGGTAGGTGGAAAACCAGTTTTTGTTGATACCAATGTAGATGAAAATTTTAAACTAAGTGTTGATAAATTAAAAGCAAAATTAACTTCTAAAACAAAAGTAATATTAATAAATAATCCGAATAATCCTACTGGAAATACTATGACTGAAGACCAATTAAAAGAAATAGGAGAGTTTGCTGTCGAAAATGACCTTATTATAGTTTCGGATGAGATATATGAAAAATTAACTTATGATGGAGAACATAAGTCAATTGCATCAATATCTAAACCTATAAAAGAGAGAACAATTATTATAAATGGAGTTTCAAAAGCATACGCAATGACTGGGTGGCGAATAGGTTATTTAGCAGCTCCTAAGAATATAGTTAATGGTATAATTAGTCTCCAAGGTCATATGACTTCAAATCCAAATAGTATCGCTCAAAAAGCAGCTCAAAAAGCTTTGGAACTTTCAGATGGTGATTTAAAAATTATGATAGATGAATTTAAGAAAAGACGAGATTATATGTTCTCAGAGTTAAAAAAAATTGATAAATTTAAGTTGCCAGATAAACCGAGAGGAGCTTTTTATATTATGCCGAATATTGAAAAATTTGGGATGAGTAGTTCGGACTTTTGTGATTATGTACTAGAAAAAGCTAAAGTTGCAATTGTTCCTGGAATTGCATTTGGAAAAGATGAATATGTTAGATTTTCATATGCAACTTCAATGGAAAATATAAAAAAAGGATTAGAAAGATTAAAGAAACTCTTAAAATAAAGGAGAAAAAATGGGAATAAAAAAGTTTTTTAAAGGATTGGGTAAGAATTCTGAAAAGGAAGAAATAAAACAAGATATAGACGAAAAAATTAACGAAGATAATAAAACAGAGAAACAAGAAGAAAAAAAATCTAATGATAACAAAATAAATAAAGAAAAGACTCTCGAAACAGATATTAAAACAAAAAATAAAGAAGAAAATAAAGAAGAAAATAAAGAAGATAAAAAATCTAAAACTGGAATACTAACAAGTTTGAAAAAAAAATTATTTAAAAGTCGAAATGGACTTTTTGGTAAATTAAAAGGATTATTTTTAAACAGGAAAATAATTGATGATGAGATGTATGAAGAACTAGAAGAACTCCTGGTGCAATCTGACGTAGGTTTTGAAATGACATTGAAAATAGTAGAAAATTTAGAGGCTAAAGTTAAAGAAGAAGGAGTTAAAGATCCAGAAAAAGTTTTTGATGTTTTACGAAGAGTTATGGAAGATTTTTTAATAAAAGATGGTATAGATTTAAATATCAAAAAAGATAAAATGAATGTAATCTTGGTTGTAGGAGTAAATGGGGTTGGAAAAACGACTACAATTGGAAAAATGGCCATGGATCTTAAAAACAAAGGCAATAAGGTAGTTGTTGGTGCAGCAGATACTTTTCGAGCTGCTGCTATTGAGCAACTAGAGGAATGGACTACCCGTGCAGATGTTGATATAATTAAGCATCAATCAGGTGCCGATCCCGGAGCTGTTGTATTTGATACCTTAAAAGCGGGAAGAAAGAAAGGTGCAGATATCGTTATTTTAGATACTGCAGGAAGATTACATAATAAAAATAATTTAATGAAGGAATTATCTAAAATAGATAAAATTATAAAAAATGAACTAGGAGAACAAAGTTATGAGAGTCTTTTAGTTATTGATGGAACCACAGGGCAAAATGCTCTAAGCCAAGCAAAAATCTTCAATGAAGCTAGTAATTTAACTGGTTTTGTTATTACCAAATTAGATGGAACAGCTAAAGGCGGGATTGTTTTCGCGGTGTCTGAACAGTTAAAAAAGCCTGTTAAATATATAGGAGTTGGAGAAGGTATAAATGATCTTAGGAAATTCAAACCAGATGAATTTGTAGATGCTATTTTTGAATAAAAAGGTGAGGTGGGTAATGTTAGAAAAAAACTTAGAATATATAAAGCTAAAAAATAAAACTATATATAATAAGTTGTTAAAAAAATCATCAAAACAGATAAAAGAGATTGAAGTAATTGAAACTAAAACAGGGGATTATACCGCTAAACTAAAAAAAAAATTATTACACAGTATGTATAGACCTAAACGAGAAGCAACAAAATTAATAAAAAAACATACAATAGAAGATAAAGATATATTATTAGTTTTTGGATTTGGATTTGGATATCACATTGAAGAATTGTTAAAGTTAAAAGAAGAGCGAACTAAAGTTTTTATTTTTCAAGATAATTTAGATGTTCTATATAAAGCAATGGAATTTAGGGATCTAGAAAAAATTTTTAATAGAGATGATATATATATATTTGATGTTGATCAGAAATATGAAATGATGCAAGCGATTGAACAAAATTTTAAAATTGGATTAGTCCCAGATTATGAAATAGTTAAACATAAAGTGGAATTTGAAATTTATGAAAAAGAATATCTCAAGGTATTAAAAAATATTAAAGATATATTGAGCAGTCACTTAGTAAATACTTCTACTATTTTTGAATTTTCTAAAATGTGGCAGAAAAATAGGTTTTATAATTTAAAGTATTTTGCTAAATCAATGGGAGTTTATAAATTTTTTGATGAATTTAAAAATATTCCAATTATAATTGTTGCAGCCGGTCCATCTTTAGATAAAAATATTAAATATTTAAATTGGATAAAAGGGAAAGCTTTAATAATCGCAGTAGGAACAGTAGTAAAAAAACTTTTAAGTGAAAACATAAATCCTGATTTAATAGTTTCAATCGATGGAGGAGAGGCAAATTGGGAGCATTTTCGAAGAATTAATTATAAAAAAATTCCATTATTATATGAATTGATGATAAATCCTAAAATATTAGATAATCACACAGGAGATAAAGTCGTATTTGCTTCAAATGATACAGTGAGTAGTTGGGGAGAAGAAATTTTAGGTAAGAAAGGTTTTTTGAAAAGTGGAGGTACTGTGGCATTAACTTGTTATGATTTTGCAGTTAGAAGTGGTGGTAATCCTGTTATATTCATGGGACAAGATTTAGCTTATTCAGGAGGAAAAACTCATGCCTCTTCAACTGTTTATGAAGAAGATAAATTAGAAAATGGAAGATATAACACTTATATGGAAGATATTTATGGAGAAAAAGTTACATCTGATATAAAATTCAAAACCTTTAAAGAGCATTTTGAAAGGTATATATCGATAGATAAAAGAGAAAATGAAAATCTTAGAGTTCTTGATTGCACAGAAGGTGGAGCAAAGATAAAAGGAACTCAAATAATGACGATTAAAGAAGCTTATTTTAAATATATAGAAAACAAGAAGATTGATTTTTCAAATATCATAAAATCTAAAAGATATAAGAAGAAAGAATATGAAAATAAAATACTAATTTTAGAAAAAAAGAAAAACCAATTAATTGCACAATTAGAAGATATGAATGAAATGATCTCGGATGCTATTAGTATAATAAAAAAAGCTCAAAAACGAGATAGTTATTTAAATTTAGATGATTTAGAAAAAATTGAAAGTGAACTTCAAAAAAGTATTAATACCTCAAGATTTATGAATAGTATAACACAACCAGTTATATCTAAAGTTATGAAAGAAACAAAAAAATCTAAAACAATGAAAGATATTTTAAAAATTAATTTAGAACTGTATAATGGGATTAAAGAAAGTTTAGAGTATAACTTAACTTATTTGAGAGGAGAATAAAAGATGAGCGAGAAAAGAGTATTAGTATTAGATGATGAAATGTTTACTAGAAAGATATTACAAATGAACTTAGAAAAAGAGGGGAATAAGGTTGATTTAGCAGATGATGTTTTTATGGGTGAAAGCTTAGTAAAAAGAAATAAGTATGATTTAATAATTGTAGATTTGATTTTACCAATACAATCAGGATTTGATTTTATAAAAATTATTAGAGAAATAGAAAAAAATAAAGACACAGATGTTATTATATTATCATCTAAAAAATTGAAGAAAGATTTAGAGAAAGCCTCAGAATATAATGTCAAAAAATTTATAAAAAAACCATTTGATATAAAAGAAATAATCGAAATCGTTAAAAAAAGTTAAAAAATCCTGTACACTGTGAGTGAAATATGTTAATATATACTTAAATAAATTATACTTAGGAGGTAAAAAATGTCGGTTATTGAGAAAATAATTGGTAAGGCTAAAAAAATGGCTAAACGTATTGTTTTGCCTGAGTCTAACGATGTTAGAGTTTTAAAGGCAGCGGCACTAATTACAGAAAGACAAATTGCAGATGTGATTTTAATAGGAAAAAAAGAAGAGATACTTGAAAGAGCTAGGAAGGAAAATTTAAATTTAGAAAAAATTGAAATTATTAATCCTGAAAGTTTTGAAAAATTGAAAGAGTACTCTTTAGAATTGAAGAGATTAAGAGCAAAAAAGGGAATGACTTTTGATGAAGCTGAACAGATAATGAAAACTGAAGAGCGATATTTTGGAGCAATGATGGTAAGGCTAGGAGATGCAGATGGAATGGTTGCAGGTTCTAGCTCTCCTACTGCTGATGTATTGAGAGCATCTATTCATGTTATTGGGGTAAAAGAGGGATTGAGAACCGTTTCAAGTTCTTTTTTGATGACAGTACCAAACAAAGATTTTGGTAAGGATGGAGTTTTAATGTATTCAGATTGTGGTGTTGTTCCTGATCCATCTGCGGAACAGTTAGCAGATATAGCAGAATCTTCAGCACAATTGGGTAGATTGCTAGGTGATATAGATCCAAAAGTTGCTCTCCTTTCTTTTTCAACAAAGGGAAGTGCAAAGCATAAATCTTTGGACAAGATTATTGAAGCAAAAAATATTTTGGAAAACAGAAATGTAGATTTTAAATTTGATGGAGAGTTGCAAGCAGATGCAGCTATAGTTCCTAGAATAGCTTCCAAAAAAGCTCCAGATAGTCCTATAAAAGGGAGAGCTAATGTCTTAGTATTTCCAAATCTAAATGCAGGGAACATAGCGTATAAATTAACTCAAAGATTAACAGGCGGAGAAGCGTTTGGTCCTTTATTACAAGGACTTTCTAAACCAGTTAATGATTTGTCTAGAGGTTGTAGTGTTGAAGACATTGTAAATGTAGCTGCTATAACAGTAGTTGAAACCGAATAAATAGGGGGATAATATGAATATATTAGTTATTAATAGTGGAAGTTCTTCATTAAAATATCAGTTATTTGATATAGAAGAAGAAAATGTTCTAGCAAAAGGTGTTGTTGAAAGAATAGGACTTAAAGAAAGCGTCCTAACACATGAAGCTAAAAATGATGAAAATGAAATAACAAAGGATATACCAAATCATAAAGTGGCATTAGAGTTGGTTATAGATCAGCTTGTTAATAAGGAATTATCAGTATTAAAATCAATAAAAAATATTGATGCAGTGGGACATAGAGTTGTTCATGGTGGAGAAAACTTCTCTGAGTCAGTTATAGTTAATAATGAAGTTTTAAAAGCTATAGAGGACTGTGAAAGCTTAGCTCCACTACATAATCCAGCCAATAAAGGTGGTATATTAGCGTGTCAAGAAATGATGCCTGATACTCCGCAAATAGCAGTATTTGATACAGCTTTTCATCAAACAATGGAACCTTCTTCATATCTGTATGCAATACCATATAAATATTATGAAAAGTACGGTATTAGAGGTTATGGATTCCATGGTACTTCTCATAAATATGTTGCTTACGAAACAGCAAATTATTTAGATGAAAATATTAAAGATTTAAAAACAATTACTTGTCATATAGGAAATGGAGCAAGTATAGCAGCTATTGATGGAGGAAAAGTAATAGATACATCTATGGGATTTACTCCTTTAGAAGGATTAGTAATGGGAAGTAGATGTGGAGATTTAGATCCAGCAATTGTTTCTTTTTTAATGAAAAAAGAAGATTTATCTTCTGATGAAGTTGATCATATTTTAAATAAAGAAAGTGGTATTTTAGGAATATCAGGAGTTTCTAGTGACATGCGAGATGTCTTAAAGGCGGCTCACGAAGGTAATGGAAGAGCTCAATTAGCAGTGGATATATTTATTAAAAGAATTGTTAAATATATTGGAGCTTATGTAGCTGAACTTAATGGGGTAGATGCTATAGTATTTACAGCAGGAATTGGAGAAAACTCGATTCCAATCCGAAAGGGAGTAATAGAGAACTTAGGATGGTTGGGTATTGAATTAGATGATAAACAAAACCAAAAGAGAGGAAAGAAACTTACTCTTTCAACAAAAGATTCAGATACAAAGGTTTTAGTTATACCTACCAATGAAGAATATATGATAGCGAAAGATACTTATAATCTAGTGAAATAAATTAGAATAAATAATTGACAATTATTAAAAATAATAGTAAAATAGTTAAGTGGTAGTGAAAAAAAGTAATAATAAGTTAATGATTACTTAACAAATGTAATCTGTTTCATAATTAGAGTTTATAAACAATGGACAATAGTATTATAAAATGTCTTTTGTATGTTGGATTTTATGGATCAGAATAAGTACAACAACTAAAAGGAGGAATATAATTATGTCAAAGAAAATGCAAACAATGGATGGAAATATGGCTGCTGCATATGCTTCATATGCTTTTACAGAAGTAGCAGGAATATACCCAATAACTCCATCTTCGCCTATGGCAGAGTATACTGACAAATGGGCATCTGACGGGAAAAAAAATATTTTTGGAAATCCAGTAAAGCTTGTGGAAATGCAATCTGAAGGTGGAGCTGCTGGAACCGTACATGGTTCTCTTCAAGCAGGAGCTTTAACTACAACTTATACAGCATCTCAAGGGTTATTACTGAAGATACCTAATATGTATAAGATATCAGGAGAATTATTACCAGGGGTAATTCATACTAGTGCCAGATCATTATCAGCACAAGCCCTTTCTATTTTTGGAGATCATTCTGATGTTTATGCAGCAAGACAAACTGGTTTTGCTATGTTAGCGTCTGGTTCTGTTCAAGAGGTTATGGATTTAGGAGGGATAGCTCATTTATCTGCTATAAAATCAAGAATTCCTTTCTTGCACTTTTTTGATGGATTTAGAACTTCTCATGAAATTCAAAAAGTAGAATTAATGGATTATGATGAATTAGAAAAATTATTAGATAAAGATGCTGTTAAAGAATTCAGAGAAAATGCATTAAATCCAGAAAATCCAGTTACAAGAGGTACAGCACAAAACGATGATATATATTTTCAAGCAAGAGAAGCTCAAAATAAATTCTATGATAGAGTACCGGATATAGTAGCTAATTATATGAAAGAAATATCAAAATTAACAGGAAGAAATTATAAACCATTTACTTATTATGGTGCTGAAGATGCTGAGCATATAATAGTAGCAATGGGATCTGTAACTGAAACTATAAGAGAAACAATTGATTATTTAGTCAAAAAAGGTGAAAAAGTAGGTCTTATGGCAGTTCATTTATATAGACCTTTTTCTGAAAAATATTTTATGAATGAATTACCAGATACAGTTAAAAATATCGCTGTATTAGATAGAACTAAGGAACCAGGAGCAAATGGAGAACCATTATACTTGGATATTAGAAATCTATTTTATGGAAAAGAAAATGCTCCTACAATAGTTGGAGGAAGATATGGACTATCTTCTAAAGACACAGATCCAAGCCAAATTGTAGCTGTATATGAAAACCTTAAACGAAAGGAATCCAAAAATAACTTTACAATAGGAATTGAAGACGATGTTACTTTTACTTCTTTACCTACAGAAGAGAAGATCTCTGCTGTTCCTGATGATGTTACTGAGTGTTTATTCTTTGGGTTAGGTTCAGATGGTACAGTTGGTGCCAATAAAAACTCAATAAAAATAATAGGAGACAAAACAGATATGTATGCTCAAGGTTATTTTGCATATGACTCTAAAAAATCTGGTGGAGTTACACGATCACATTTAAGATTTGGAAAAGATCCAATAAGAGCTACATACTTAGTTTCAAATCCTGATTTTTTAGCTTGTAGTGTGCCAGCATATTTAGAAAAATATGAAATGGTTGAAAAATTAAAGGAAGGTGGAACTTTCTTATTAAATAGTATATGGGATGCTGAAGAAACTAAAAAACATTTACCTGAGACAATAAAGAAAGCGTTGGCAGTTAAAAATATAGATTTCTATATAATTAATGCCACAGATGTTGCAGCAGAAATTGGATTAGGTCACAGAACAAACACTATTATGCAATCTGCTTTCTTTAAATTAGCAGAAGTAATACCTTATGAAGAAGCTAAAAAACATATGAAAGATGCTATAGTAAAATCATATGGTCATAAAGGTCAAGATATTATAGATATGAACTATGCTGCAGTAGATAGAGGGGCAGATGAACTTGAAAAAGTTGATGTACCTGAAGAATGGAAAGATCTTGATGTTGAGTTAAAAGAATGTGTTGGTGGATTTGGTAAAGAATGTAAAATTGAATCTACTACGGAATTTATCGAAAAAGTAGTTAATCCAATAAATAACATGAGTGGTGATAGTTTACCTGTAAGTGCATTTAACGGAAGAGAAGATGGAACATTTGATAATGGAACAACTGCAGCAGAAAAAAGAGGTATAGCAGTTAATGTTCCAGAATGGCAAGAAGAAAACTGTATCCAATGTAATCAGTGTGCTTATGTTTGTCCTCATGCTGTAATTAGACCATTCTTATTAGATGAAGAGGAACTTAAAAATGCTCCAGAGGGAACTGAAACAATTAAACCTATAGGTAAAGGAATGGAAGGGTTAGAATATAGAATACAAGTAAGTGTATTAGATTGTACAGGTTGTGGATCATGTGCCAATGTTTGTCCAGCTCCTAAAGGAAAAGCATTAGTTATGAAACCAATTGGATCACAAGGGGAAGAAATTGAAAGAACAGAATATATTCATAATAATGTAACGTATAAAGATGATAAAATGACTAAGAATACAGTTAAAGGAAGTCAATTCGCTCAACCATTATTTGAATTCTCAGGAGCATGTGCAGGTTGTGGAGAAACTCCATACATAAAAGCAATAACTCAATTATTTGGAGATAGAATGATGATAGCAAATGCAACAGGATGTTCTTCAATATATGGAGGATCTGCTCCTTCAACTCCTTATTGTAAAAATGCAAACGGAGAAGGTCCAGCTTGGGCATCTTCTTTATTTGAAGATAACGCCGAGTATGGATTTGGAATGCAAATTGCTATTGAAACAATGAGAGATAAGATAGAAACTCTAATGGAAAATAGCATGGACGATGTTTCAGGCGAAATTAAAGATTTATATACTAAATGGATAGAAAATAGAAAAGATGGAGACATAACAAAAGAAGTTAGAGATAAATTAGTTCCATTATTAAAAGAATGTGATAATGAAAAAGCTCAAGAGATATTAGACCATAAACAATATCTTGTTAAGAAATCTGTATGGATGTTTGGAGGAGATGGATGGGCTAATGATATTGGATTTGGAGGATTAGACCATGTGTTGGCTTCTGGAGAAGATGTGAACGTTTTAGTTGTAGATACAGAAGTTTACTCTAATACCGGTGGTCAAGCTTCGAAGGCGAGTCCTACAGGATCTGTAGCTAAATTTGCTGCAAGTGGAACTCCAACTGCCAAAAAAGATCTAGGAGTTCAAATGATGGCTTATGGAAGTATATATATAGCTCAAGTTTCTATAGGTGGAAATCAAGGTCAATATTTAAAAGCTATACAAGAAGCTGAAGCTTTTGATGGACCTTCATTAATAATTGCTTATGCTCCATGTATTAATCATGGAATAAGAAAAGGTATGGGGAAATCTATCGAAGAGGAAAAATTAGCAACTGAATGTGGATATTGGCCACTTTATAGATATAATCCTACTTTAAAAGAAGAAGGGAAGAATCCTTTACAATTGGATTCTAAAGAACCAAAATATGATAACTTAAAAGACTTTTTAATGGGAGAAGTAAGATATTCTCAATTATTTAAAAAATTCCCAGAAAGAGCTGAAGAGTTATTTGAAAAACAAAAGAAAGAAACAAAAGAAAGATGGGAACAATATAAGAGATTAGCTAATATGGATTATTCTGAATCAGAGTAATTTAAAAAATAACAAATAAAAGAGCGAGGGATTAATCCCTTGCTCTTTTGTGATATTTTAAAGATTATTATTAGTTTTTGAGTAGATTAGTTATTTAAATTAATAAAATAAAAAATTTAATAAGGAGAATTATGAATAATCAAAAGAAATATTATAGAAATTTATCAAAAATAGTGATAAAAGGATTAAAAAAAAGGAATATGGATGGCATTTATTTTGATACAAAAGAGGAAGCTAGAGACTATATATTAGATAATTTTCAAAAGGATAAGACAATTTCATGGGGAGGATCTATGACCTTAGATGATATGGGGGTAATAGAAGCCTTAGATAAAGGAGATTATAACTTGATAGATAAACGAAAGGCAACCTCAGAGGAAGAAAAAGAAAAAATATATCATAAAGCCTTAAGTTCAGATTACTACCTTATGAGTTCTAATGCTATAACTAGAGACGGAAAATTAGTTAATATTGATGGTAGAGGAAATAGAGTTGCTAGTTTGATATATGGACCTAAGAAAATTATAATGCCTATTTCAATGAATAAAGTTAGAGATAATGAGTTGTCCGCAAGGGAAAGAGTACAAAATATAGCTTCTCCTATAAATACTGTTAGATTATCTCAAGAAACTCCTTGTTCTAAAACAGGATATTGTCAAAATTGCCAAGTGGATGACACTATTTGTTGTCAAATAGTTATAACTAGAAGATCTAGAGAAAAAGGAAGAATAAAAGTTATACTAATAGGTGAAAAGCTAGGATTTTAATTTCAAAAAAGTTGTATTATTTATTGTTTGTTTTAGAGGAGATAAAAGTAAAAAAAAAGTTGACAGAATGCTCATGGTATGATATAATCATCCTTGTTGTTGCGAAAGTAGCTCAGTTGGTAGAGCGTCAGCCTTCCAAGCTGAATGTCGCGAGTTCGACCCTCGTCTTTCGCTCCATGCGCCATTAGCTCAGTCGGTAGAGCACTCGACTTTTAATCGAGTTGTCACAAGTTCGATTCTTGTATGGCGCACCACTATAAAAACAATTAGAATAATATAAAAAGTGAAAGAAGTGGGTGGTTGCCCACTTCTTTCTTTAATTGAAAGAATTAAGTTACTATATATTTAATATAAGGGGGAGAAGATGGATACGGAAGAAAGAAAAGAAAATCAGATATATGAATTGGCAAAACCTATTGCTGAAAACATGGATTTAGAATTGGTCGATGTTGAATATATGCAAGATGGTGGTTATTGGTATGTTCGGGTATATATAGACAAAAAAGGTGGAGTAACGTTAGACGATTGTAAGAATGTAACAAAAAAAATAGAGGAAGATGTAGATAAAATTATAAATAGAGAATTTTTTTTAGAGGTGTCTTCTCCAGGTTTAGATAGACCACTTAGAACAGAAGAAGATTTTATCAGATTTACAGGGAAAAAAGCAAATTTATATTTCAAACATAGATTATACGATGCCAGAAGATTAGAAGGAGTAATAAAGGAATATAAAGACTCTAAAGTATATTTAGAATGTGAAGAAGTCAATGAAACTTGTGTTATTCCTTATAAGGAGATAAAAAAAGCAAAATTAGTATTTGAATTATAATTAAATGGGAGGAAGACATATAATGAATGAAAAAGCAATAATACAGGCTTTAGAGCAGTTAGAAAAAGAAAAAGGGATATCTAAAGACGAAGTTTTGAATACAATTGAACTGGCATTACACGCAGCCTATAAAAAAAATTATGGCGATGACCAAAATGCAAAAGTTGAAATGGATAGAGAAACTGGAGAAATAAAAATCTCTACTAAGAAAAAAGTTGTAAAGGAACCTACAGATCCAAAAACTGAAATTAGTTTAAAGGATGCAAGAAAAAATATAAAAAAGACTCTTAATGAAAATGATGAGGTTTATGTAAAAGAGGAATGTAATTTATTTAGAAGAAATGCTATACAAAACGCAAAACAAATAGTAATACAAAAAATTAGAGAAACAGAAAGAAATAATTTGTATTACAAACTTAAAGAAAATGAACATGAAATTATAAATGGAATAATTAGAAGGATCGACCAAAGAGGGAATATATATATTGAATTTCAAGGAATAGAAGCACTATTGCCTACGACTGAACAATCACCGAATGATGTTTATAGGATAGGAGATAGATTAAAAATATATATTGAAGAAATAAAAAAAGCTAAAAAATATCCTAAAGTTATAATATCAAGAAAAAGTCCTGGTCTCTTAGAAGAGTTGTTTAAATTTGAAATACCAGAAATCACAGAAGGGCTGATTGAGATAAAATCTGTAGTTAGAGAAGCTGGAAGCAGATCTAAAATTGCAGTATATTCTGATGATGAAAATATCGATACAATAGGAGCTTGTATTGGACAAAAAGGAATACGGATAAAGACTATTGTTGAAGAATTAAATGGCGAAAATATTGATATTATAGAATGGGAAAAAGATCAAGCAAAGTTTATAAAAAATGCCTTAAGTCCAGCAAAAGTAACAGAGGTGAGGCTAGACAAAAAAGGTAAAGAAGCTAAAGTGATTGTTCCTAAAAATCAATTGTCACTTGCAATAGGGAAAAGTGGACAAAATGCAAGATTGGCAGCAAAACTAACTGGGACTAAAATTGATATAAAGACAATAAAAGAAATCAAAGGGGACAAAGAGTAAAAAATTATATACTATAGGAAATATAGGAGGGTATTATGTCACATAAGATTAGAGTGCATCAATTAGCAAAAGAGTTCGACATGGAGAGTAAAGATCTCATAGAAATAATTAAGAATTTAGGATTAGATGTAGCTTCTCATTTATCAGGTTTAACTGATGAAGAAGCTAAAATTATAAGGGACGAATTAAAACAATCTGGTTCTGAAGATAAATCAGAGAAAAAAGATGAGAAACAACTAGAAAAAGATGAAGGAAGTGAAGACATAGAAATAATAAAAATACCAAGTGAGATAACTTTAAAAGAATTTGCAGAAAAGATTTCTGTTAATCCGGCCGATTTGATAAAAGAACTTTTTATGGAAGGAAAAATGTTTAAAATAAATGACCTTATTCCTTTTGAGATAGCAGAAGAAATTGCTTTGAAAAAAGATATTATAATAGAAAAAGAAGAAGAAATAATTGAAGAGGATTTTGGAGAAAAATTTAATTTAGAAAAAGAGGATAATGAGTCTGACTTAAAGATGAAATCTCCAGTTGTAACTATAATGGGGCATGTTGATCATGGAAAGACTTCTCTTTTAGATGCAATTAGAAAAACTCAAGTTGCAGATGGGGAAGCTGGTGGAATAACTCAAAAAATAGGTGCATATCAAATAGAAAAAAATGGAAAAAAGATCACCTTTATAGATACACCAGGTCATGAGGCATTTACAGAAATGAGAGCAAGAGGAGCTAATATAACAGATGTAGCAGTATTAATAGTTGCAGCTGATGATGGTGTTATGCCACAAACTGAAGAGGCTATATCACATGCTAAGGCAGCAGGTGTACCAATTATTGTTGCTATAAATAAAATAGATAAACCTAATGCTAACCCAGAGAAAGTAAAAAGAGAGCTTTTAGAACACGGATTACCACTTCATGGTTGGGGTGGAGATACTGAATATGTTGAGATTTCAGCATTAAAACGAATCAATTTGGATGATTTATTAGAGTTAATATTATTAACTACTGATGTATCAGAGTTAAAAGCTAATCCAAATAAAAGAGCAAAGGGAGTTGTTTTAGAATCTAGATTGGATAAACAGATTGGACCTGTTGCAGATATTTTGATTCAAGAGGGAACTTTAAAAATCGGGAATACTTTTGTAAGTGGATCTAGTTATGGACGGGTTAGGTCAATGATGAATGATAAAGGAAAAAAAGTCAAAAAAGCATTGCCTTCAATGCCTGTAGAAGTTACCGGTTTTGATTCTGTTCCACAAGCAGGAGATGTTTTATATGTTGTACAAAATAAGAAAAAAGCCCGAGAAATTGCAGATGAAGTTGTATCAGAAAGAAAAATAAAAGAACAACAGGAAAGAAAGCATGTAACATTTGATGATCTTCATAATAAAATTGAGAAGCAGAAACTAAAGGAATTGAGATTGATAATAAAGGCTGATAGTCGTGGATCAATAGAAGCTTTAAAAAAATCATT
Organism: Fusobacteriota bacterium; assembly: GCA_051746725.1. GTDB lineage: Bacteria > Fusobacteriota > Fusobacteriia > Fusobacteriales > JBNJFI01 > JBNJFI01. The sequence goes on along the minus strand of JBNJFI010000004.1, from coordinate 32,677 downwards.
GGCTAGATTTGTTCATGATGAAGTTAGGGTAACAATAATACATGCAACTTCTGGTGCTATAACAGAGGGAGATGTTAAATTAGCAGAGGCATCAGATGCTATAATAATTGGATTTCATGTTAGACCTAGAGTTAAAGCTTTAAAAGAGGCTGATAGAGAAGGTGTTGAAATTCGAACATATAATGTTATTTATCATATAACAGAAGATATTGAAAAAGCTTTAACAGGAATGTTAGATGCAGAATATAAAGAAGTTTATCAGGGAAGATTAAGAATTCAAGAAATATTTAAAGTGTCAAAAATAGGGAATATAGCTGGTTGTATAGTAACTGATGGGAAAATACATTCTGATTCTAAAATAAGAATTTTAAGAAATGGAGAGATAATTCATGAAGGTGAATTAGAAACTCTTAAAAGATACTCTGATGATGTTAAAGAAGTAGCAGCTCCAAAAGACTGTGGAGTATTAATAAAGGAATATAATGACATAAAAGTTGATGATGAAATAGAAGCTTATACACATAAAGAAGTAAAGAGGACTTTATAATGAAAAAATATAGAAAAGCTAGAATAGAAAAGGAAATAGCAAGAGTTTTAGGACGGATAATCCAACAAGAGTTAAAAAATAAAAAGTTAAAAGGGTTAGTATCTGTAACTCAAACAGAAATAACCAATGATTTAAAAGAGGCAAAAGTATATGTAACAGTTATGCAAAAAAAAGACCAAGATCCTTTAACAGAAGAAGATATAAGACAAGAATTTCAAAAAAGTTCTGGATTTTTAAGAAAGAGATTGAGTCAAGAAATTAAATTAAGAATAACTCCTAAACTAGATTTTAGATTGGATACTGGAATAAAACACAGTGCAAAAATTAATAAGATATTGAAAGAGATAAAGAGCAATTAAAATTAAAATATCTAAAGAATGGGGAAAAGAATGAAGTGGAAAGTGAAAAATGGCGATGAGAGTGAAATATCTAAAATTGCTAACGATAATCAAATATCAGAATTGGCTGCCACTTTGTTGAAAAATAGGGGCTATGAAAAGCCAGAAGATATTCAACGATTTCTAGATCCAAAATTAGAATATCTAGAAGATCCCTATAAATTTGAAAATATGAAAAAAGCTGTATCTAAAATACTAGAGCATAAAAACGAGAAAATCTTTATATATGGTGATTATGATATGGACGGTATAAGTGCTACAGCTTTTTTGGTTTTAATATTAAAACAACTAGAAATTGATGTTGATTATTATATTCCAAGTCGTTTATCTAAAGGGTATGGATTAACTAAAAGTGATATTAAAAACTTAGAAAACAGAGGTGCAAACCTTATAATAACTGTGGATATTGGAGTTAATTCAAAAGAAGATACGGAATTTGCTAAATCTAAAAATATAGATATAATTGTTGTTGATCATCACAGGGGATCTAATTCCGAAAATGGAATAGAAATAGAATTGAATCCTAAAACCAGTAAAACTTATCCTTTTAAAGAGTTGTCTGGATCTGGAGTTACCTTGAAGTTAGCAGAAGGTCTATATAAATATTTGAAAAAACCATTAGGAGATATTTATAAATACTTAGACATTGTTATGTTAGGAATGATATCGGATGTAGTTCCAATGGTTGGTGAAAATAGAGTTATCATCAAAAAAGGATTGAAATATTTAAAAAAAAGTGAAGTCAAAGGATTTAAGTACTTATTAAAATATTTAAAACTTTATAAAACCTTAAATACAAATGATATAAGTTTTAATATAGTTCCTCTATTTAATGCATTAGGGAGGATAACAGATCCAGAAATAGGAGTAAGCTTTTTTTTAGAAAAAGATGAATTTGCAATATATAATATAATAGAAGAAATGAAAAAGGCAAATTATATTCGACGACAAAAAGAAAAAATAATATATGATGATATAGAAAAAAGATATAAAAATGAATTAGAAACCCAGGAGTTCTTTTATTTGTATGATGAAGATTGGTACTCAAGTGTAATAGGTATAGTGGCATCAAAATTATCAATTAAATATGATATACCGGTTTTTTTGATTTCTGTTCAAAATAATATAATAAAAGGATCTTGCAGAAGTCCAGGAAAGATAAATCTATATAAATTATTAGAACGTTATTCTGATTGTTTTATTAGATTTGGTGGACACAGCTATGCAGTTGGTTTTACGATGATAAAGAAAAACATAAAATTATTTGAGAATATAATAAAAGAAGAGATAAAAACTGATCTAAAAAATATAGACAAAGAAGAAAATTATATTGACAAAAGTTTAGAATTAAGTAAAATAGATATAGGGATTTTAAAAACTTTAAAAAAAGTTTCTCCTTTTGGAAATGGAAATGAGCAAGCTATTTTTAAAGCTAAAGGGGTTAGATTTAGAAAAATAAAAAAATTTGGAGTTAGAAATAATCATTTTAAAGGGGAAGTCAAAAAAGGTGGCAAAAAATTATTTGCTATTTGTTTTAACATGACAAAACAATTATCCAAATATGAGTTAGAAAAAAATCAATATGAAATATTATATTATCCAGAAGAAAAAAGATATAATAATAAGATTCAAATAAATATAAAAAACTTAAAAAAAATGAGGAGGACTAATTAATGAATTATGAAGTGAATGAACTAAATGATGTAAAATTAGAAATAAAATTAACAGTTGAAGGTGATGACTTACAAGGCAAAAAGTCTAAAATAGTTAACGGAATAACGAAAGAGGCCGACATAAAAGGATTTAGAAAAGGGAAGGCACCTAAGAAAGTAATAGAAAAAAAATACAAACAGGATATAGAAAAGCAACTTGTAGAAGAAATAGTAAATGAAAATTATCCGAAAATTATAAAGGATGAAGAGATTAAACCTGTAAATTATCCTCAAGTTACAAATGCGGATATAAAAGAAGATAACGTTACATTAACAATGGAAGTTGAAATATATCCTGAAGTATCTTTGGGAGAATATAAAGGTCTAGAAATAGAAAAAGATAATTATGAATTAAAGGAAGAAGACTTAAAAACTGAATTAGATAGTTTAGTTGAAAGAAATTCAAAATTAAAAGAAGCTCCTGAAGGTGCCAAAGCAAAAGAAGGAGATACAGCTGTTATAGATTTTGAAGGATTTATAGATGGAGAAGCTTTTGAAGGTGGAAAGGCTGAAGGTCATGAATTAAAACTAGGAAGTAATTCTTTTATAGGTGACTTTGAAAAACAAATTGAAGGTCATGAAGTAGGAGATGAATTTGATGTAAAAGTTACTTTCCCAGAAAATTATGGAAAAGAAGAATTAGCTGGAAAAGAGGCTACATTTAAAGTTAAATTAAATGCAATTAAAGTTTTAGAAACACCTGAATTAGATGATGATTTTGCTAAAGAAGTTGGGTATGATACATTTGAAGATTTAAAAGAAGCAAAAGAAATTGAAATTCAAAAAAGAGAAAATGATAAAATAGAAAAAGGATTTATAAACACTATTTTAGAAGAAATTAAAAAGGGATCTGAAGTAACAATTCCAGAATCTTTAATAAAAAGAGAAACTCAACAAAGACTTAAAGAGATGGAACAACAGTTAAAATCTCAGGGGATGACATTAGAAATGTACCTTCAAATGAGTAATATGACAAAGGATAAGTTAATAAAAGATTTAGAGCCAGTTGCAGAAGAAAAAATTAAAATGGATCTAATATTAGAAAGAATAGCAAAAGAAGAAGATGTGCAGGTAACAGAGGAAGAAATTGAGGAAAAAATTGCAGAAGTTGCAAATCACTATAAGATGGAAGTTGAAAAATTAAAACAACAATTAAAAGAAAATGGAAATTATAATAATTTCTTAGAAAGTCTAAAGTTTGAAAAAATAACAAAGAAAACGGTTGATTTAATCGTAAGTGAAACAATAGAAAAATAAAAAATACATCAGCCACAGTATATACTGTGGCTGATGTGATACTTAAATCTGCTTAGAAAAATTATATTATGATTAATAAAATATTGATATATTAGCTAAATAAAATAATTGCTTATAATAAGTAATTAAAAATTTAATTTTAGTTATAGATCAATCTTTTTTGCTTTTATAAATATAGGGCAGATTTTTATTTAAGGAGGGAAAACAATGTACAATCCAATGGTAATAGAAAATAATGGAAGATCAGAGAGATCATATGATATATATTCTAGACTTCTAAAAGATAGAATAATTTTTATAGGAACAGAAATAAACGATAAGGTTTCTAACTCAATAATTGCACAATTATTATTTTTAGAAGCACAAGATCCAGATAAAGAGATAATAATGTACATTAATAGTCCAGGTGGAGTAATAACCTCAGGATTAGCTATATATGATACAATGCAATATATAAATGCTCCAGTGTCTACAGTATGTGTAGGTCAAGCAGCTAGTATGGGAGCACTTTTACTAACAGCAGGAGAAAAAGGCAAAAGATATGCACTTCCTAACTCTAGAATAATGATACATCAACCTTTAGGAGGAGCAAGGGGACAAGCTACAGATATTGAAATACATACAAAAGAAATTTTAAGAATGAGAAAAATAACAGAGGAAATCTTAGCTAAAAGAACAGGAAAAGATATAGAACAAATCAAAAAAGATACTGATAGAGATAATTTTATGTCTGCTAACGAAGCAGTTGAATATGGATTAATAGATGAAGTATTTAGTGAAAAAAGAGGTGACAAGAAAGATGAAGAATCAGAATGAAATGAGTAAACCGACTTGTTCTTTTTGTGGAAAAACTGAAGAAGAAGTTTACAGATTGATAGCTGGTCCAAGTGTATATATATGTGATGAGTGTGTAGAATCTTGTCATAATATGCTTGAATTAGAATTTAAAAATAATGAGCAAGAGTTTGGACCTTTAAATTTAATGAGTCCAAAAAAATTAACCAAAAGATTAAATGAATATGTTATAGGACAAGAAGAAGCCAAAAAAGTTTTATCAGTTGCAGTATACAATCATTATAAAAGAATTACCACTTTAAAAGAAAACTTAGAAGATGATGTAGAATTGCAAAAAAGTAATGTATTATTATTAGGTCCAACAGGATCTGGAAAAACAATGTTAGCAGAAACTTTAGCTAAGATATTACATGTTCCTTTTGCAATAGCAGATGCAACTACATTAACAGAAGCTGGTTATGTTGGTGACGATGTTGAAAATGTATTGGTTAGATTACTACAAGCTTCAAACATGGAACCTGAAATTGCAGAAAGTGGAATAATATATATAGATGAAATTGATAAGATAGGGAGAAAATCTGAAAATACTTCAATAACCCGGGATGTCTCAGGAGAAGGGGTACAACAATCTCTTTTAAAAATAATAGAGGGAACTGTTGCAAATATTCCTCCTCAAGGAGGAAGAAAGCACCCTAATCAGGAAACTATAGAAGTAGACACTAAGAATATACTGTTTATATTAGGTGGAGCATTTGATGGATTGGAAAAAATAATAAAATCTAGAACATCGAAAAAAACAATGGGGTTTGGTGCAGCAGTAAAATCAAACACTAGCAAAGAATCAGATATATTATTTACTAAGGTTTTACCAGAGGATTTAGTCAAATTTGGATTAATTCCAGAATTAATCGGTAGATTACCAATCCATACTGTTTTAAATGAATTAGATAAAGAGGCTCTAGTTAGAATATTAACTGAACCAAGAAACTCTTTAGTAAAACAATATAAAAAGTTCTTTGAATTAGAAGATGTTGATTTGGAATTTACTAAAGAAGCTCTAAAAGAGGTAGCTAGATTAGCCTTAAAACGAAAAACAGGAGCTAGAGGATTGAGATCTATAATGGAATCTGTAATGCTTGACTTAATGTATGAAATACCTTCTGAAAGTGGAATAAGGAAGGTTATTATAAATAAGGATTCTATTACTGATAAAGCTAAAGTGGAAATCATAAGAGAAGGGGAAAAGATAGCATAATGGAATATAAAAAACAGCAATTACCATTTATACCATCAAGAGATATGGTCCTTTTCCCAGGAATAATTACTCCAATCTATATAGGAAGAGATAAGAGTATGAAAAGTTTGGAAAAGGCATTAATGGAAGAAAATTCATTGTTGCTTTTTTTACAAAAAGATGGGGAAAAAGAGGAACCAAGTATACCAGATGATATCAAAAAAGTGGGAGTTCTAGTTGACATAATTCAGACTGCCAAATTGCCTGATGGAACAATAAAAGTTTTGATAGAATCTCAAAAAAGAGTAACTTTAGATAAAGTTATAAAAACAGATGAATATTTTTTAGGTGAATATTCTCCTGTAGAGTTAGAACCGCTTGATGATAAGATAGCTCAAGCTTTAAAGAGAAAATTATTATCTAGATTTGAAAAATATGTTAAGAACGTAAAAAAAATCTCTCCTAAACTTTTAAATAATCTAAAAGGGTTAGATGGAATAGGAAAGATAATTGACTTAATAGCTTCTAATATGAATATAAATACAAATGGTAAGCAAAAAATATTAGAAACAATTGAACTTGATAAAAGAGCATATGTTCTTTTAGAGTTATTGGAAAAAGAGATGGAAATAATAGGAATAGAAAAGAAGATTAATGGTGAAGTGAAAAACCAATTAACTTCAACTCAAAAAAAGCATTATTTACATCAAAAAATGAAAGCTATACAAAAAGAATTAGGTGAAGACGGAGATTATAATACAGAAATAGATAGATTTGAAGAAAAGCTAGAAAAAAATGACTATCCTGAATATGTAGAAAAAAAGATGAGACAAGAAATAAAAAGATTGAAAAGAATGCCGTCTCATAGTTCAGATGCTTCGACTTCGAGAAATTATATAGAGTTGGTATTAGAATTGCCTTGGAATGAAGCAACAGAGGATAGGTTGGATATCAAAAAAGGTAAGGAAATATTAGAAGAAGATCATTATGGATTAAAAGATGTAAAAGAAAGAATATTAGAGTTTTTAGCTGTGAGAAAGATGACACAGAAAAATGGATTAAATCCAAAGGGATCTATTTTGTGTTTAGTTGGACCCCCAGGAGTAGGGAAAACGTCCTTAGCTAAATCTATTGCCAGATCAATGGAAAGAAAATTTTCAAGAATTTCTTTAGGTGGAATGAAAGATGAAGCCGAGATTAGAGGACATAGAAGAACTTATGTAGGTGCAATGCCAGGACGAATAATCAAGGAACTAAAAAAACAAAATACTAATAATCCAGTAATTTTATTAGATGAAGTTGATAAATTAGGATCAAATATGAAAGGGGATCCAACATCTGCATTATTAGAGGTTTTAGATCCTGAACAAAATGATAAATTTAGTGATAATTTTTTAGATATGCCATTTGATTTATCAAATGTATTTTTTATAGCAACAGCAAATGATTTAGGTTCCATTCCAGGACCTTTAAGAGATAGACTGGAGATTATAATATTAAATAGTTATACTGAATTTGAAAAAATGAATATAGCAAAGAAATATTTAGTAGAAAAATCTCAAAAAGAGAGTGGCTTAAAAGATTATGATATATCAATATCTGATACAGCTCTTTTAAAAATAATCAATGAATATACTCGAGAAGCTGGAGTCAGAAACTTAAAAAGACAGTTGGATAAAATTTTTAGAAAAATAGCCAAGCAAGTATTAGAAGAAGATAAGAAAACAATAAATATTCAAGTAAATAGCATAAAAAAATATTTAGGAAAAGTTAAATTTAGACCTAATAAACTTCGAAAAGGAGAAGGAAAAGTTGGAGTTGTAAATGGTTTAGCATGGACTTCAGTAGGTGGAACTACCCTTGAAGTACAAGCAGTAACTCTTCCTGGAAAAGGAAAATTAAAATTAACAGGGAAACTTGGAGATATAATGAAAGAATCAGCGCAAGTTGCTTTTAGCTATGTGAAATCTCAACAATCAAAGTATGGGATTTCTGAAGATTTTGATGAAAAATTAGATACACATTTACATTTTCCAAAGGGGGCAACGCCAAAAGATGGGCCTTCTGCGGGGATAACAATTACCACAGCTCTCATTTCCAGGTGGGCAAACAAAAAAGTTAGAACAGATCTTGGAATGACAGGTGAGGTTACAATAACAGGCGAAGTTTTACCTATAGGTGGAGTAAAAGAAAAAGCAATAGGAGCTCATCGAGTAGGAATAAAAGAAATAATATTACCTGATGAAAATCGAGCAGATATGGAAGATATACCAGATGAAATTAAAAGAGATATGGAGTTTCACTTTGTGAAAACATATGAAGATGTAGCAAAATTGGCTTTTTTGAAAGAATAGTGTCTAATAAAAATAGCTACTTCATTGTAAAATTTGAAGTAGCTATTAGATAAGATAAAAATGGGGAGGAAATCTTGAGTTCATTAAAAACAATATCACCAGAAGACTTAAAAGAATCTACATTTAAGAAAATTGGTAAAGAGTGGATGTTAATAAGTACTAAAGATGGTAAAAAAGTTAATACAATGACAGCTAGTTGGGGTGGATTTGGAGTGTTATGGCATAAAAATGTCTGTTTTATTTTTGTAAGACCTCAAAGATACACTTATGAATTATTAGAAAATAGTAATTATTTTACATTATCTTTTTTTAATGAAGATAAAAGAGATGTATTAAACTATTGTGGTTCGGTATCAGGAAAAAATGAAGATAAAATCTCAAAAATTGATTTGGAAAAAGTTGAAGAGGATAATTTTTTATATTTTAAAGAAGCTAATACAGTCATAAAATGTAAAAAATTATATTATACCGACATAAACCCCGATAATTTTATTGAAAAAGAGATAGATGAATTTTACAAAAAAGGGGATTATCATAGAATGTACGTAGGAGAAATAATAGAATGTCAAATAAAATAACACGAGAGCAACAATTAAAAAGAGATAAAAAGATATTAATCAAAAAAGCTAGTTTCATAAAGTCTGCAGTTTATGAAAAAGATTATCCTGAAAGTATAGGTACAGAATTTGCTTTTGTGGGTAAATCTAATGTAGGAAAATCGTCTTTAATAAATAGTTTAACTAATAATAAAAAGCTAGCTAAAACTAGTAAAACTCCAGGAAGAACAAGACTTCTGAATTTTTTTCTAATAAATGAGAGAATTCAATTTGTAGATTTGCCTGGATATGGATTTGCTAAAGTTTCGGACTCCGAAAAGGAAAAGTGGAAAAGAATTATTGAAGATTATTTAGAATCAGATAGAAAAAAAGTAATATTAATGTTATTAGATATAAGAAGAATACCATCTCAAGAAGATATTGAACTGTTGAAGTGGTTAGAATATTATAATTTAAGATATGAAATAGTTTTTACAAAATGTGATAAGTTATCTAACAACCAGAGGTTTAAACAATTAAAAAAAATAAAAAAGAAGTTAGTTTTTGATAAAGAAGATGTATTTTTTTATTCGTCTTTGAGCAAAAAAGGGCGATATGAATTATCGAATTATATCTTAAAATATAAATAATTAATAAAGGATGTGAGAATAAGTGGAAAATATGGAAAAACATTATTCACCAAATGATATTGAAGATAAATGGTATAAATTTTGGGAAGAAAAGGGATATTTCCATGCTGAAGTAGATAAAACTAAACCTAGTTATTCAATAGTTATTCCTCCTCCAAATGTAACTGGAGTGCTTCATATGGGGCATGTTTTAAATAATTCAATTCAGGATACATTAATTAGATGGAAAAGAATGCAAGGATACAATGCTCTTTGGATGCCAGGTACTGATCATGCTGGAATAGCGACTCAGAATAAAGTTGAAAGAAAGTTAGCTAAAGAAAATAAGACTAGACATGATGTTGGACGTGAAAAATTCTTAGAGCTCGTTTGGGAATGGAAAGAAGAACACGGTGGAAAGATAACTAATCAACTTCGAAAATTAGGAGCATCTCTAGACTGGGAAAGAGAAAGATTTACCATGGATGAAAAGCTACAAAATTCAGTAAAGGAAATCTTTGTTGATTTATATGAAGATGATTTAATATACCGTGGAGAATATATGGTTAATTGGTGTCCTAGATGTGGAACAGCTTTGGCAGATGATGAAGTTGAACATGTTGATTTGGGAAGCTTTATATGGAGTATCAAATATCCAATAAAAGACAGTGATGAAGAAATAATAATTGCTACAACTAGACCTGAAACTATTTTAGGTGATACAGCTATTGCTGTTAATCCAGAAGATGATAGATTTAAACATTTAGTTGGAAAAACTGCAATAATTCCACTTGTAAATAAGGAGATTCCAATAATTGCTGATGACTATGTGGATATGGAATTTGGAACAGGAGCTTTAAAAATAACTCCTGCCCATGATCCAAATGATTTTGAATTGGGAAAAAAACATAATTTAGAGATTATTAATATATTTACAGATGATGCCAAATTAAATAAAAATGTAGATGAAGAATATCAAGGTTTAGATAGATTTGAAGCTAGAGAAAAAATATTAGCTGATTTAGATAAAAATGACTTTTTTGCTGGAAAAAAAGCTCTGGAACACCCAGTTGGACATTGTTACAGATGTGACACTCCAATTGAACCTAAGATAAGTATGCAATGGTTTGTTAGCATGAAAGGTATGGCTGAAGATGCTTTAAAAGTTGTAAGAGATAAAGAAATTGATATTTTCCCTAAAAAATGGGAGAAAGTTTATTATAACTGGCTGGAAAATATAAGAGATTGGTGTATTTCTCGACAGATTTGGTGGGGGCATAGAATTCCCGCATATTATTGTGATGAGTGTGATCATATAATGGTTTCTAAAGAAAAACCTGAAAAATGTTCTAAATGTGGAAGTAAAAAGGTAACTCAAGAAACGGATGTATTAGATACTTGGTTTTCATCTTGGTTATGGCCACTTTCTACTTTAGGATGGCCTGAAAAAACTGAAGAATTGGAATATTTTTATCCGACAAATACTATTGTTACTGGAGCGGATATCTTATTTTTCTGGGTAGCTAGAATGGTTATGGCTGGAAAATATATAAAAGATGAAATTCCATTTGAGAATATATTTTTACATGGAATAGTTCGTGACAAAAAAGGTCGAAAAATGAGTAAATCCTTAGGAAATTCCCCTGATCCAATTGAAGTAATTAAAGAATATGGAGCAGATGCAATGAGATTTAGCATGCTTTATAATACTTCTAAAGGTCAAGATGTATTTTATTCTAATAAATTAATTGAAATGGGAAGAAATTTTGCAAATAAAATTTGGAATGTTTCTAGATTTGCATTGATGCATTTAGAAAATTTCAAACCCGAAGAAATTGACGTGAATAATCTTGAATTAGAATTACAAGATCATTGGATATTAACTAAATTAAATTTAGCAATTAAGAAAACGAATAAGAATTTAGAAGAATTTAATTTAGATACTGCAGCCCAGGGAATATACGATTTTATCTGGGGAGATTTTTGTGATTGGTATATTGAAATTTCAAAGGATAGATTGTATAATGAAGATGAAGAGCAAAAAAGAAAAACTGCTCAATTTGTTTTATGGTTTGTTTTAGATCAGGGATTAAAATTACTACATCCATTTATGCCATTTATAACAGAGGAAATATGGAAAAGATTACCTGACTCAGGAGAAAGTATAATGATATCTGATTATCCTGAAACTGATGAAAATATGATTAACCTTGAAATAAAAGCAAAGATGGAATTTATTCAAGATGTGATATCTAGAATAAGAAATATTAGAGGTGATATGAGTATATCTTTAGGTAGAAAATTAAATATCATATTCAAATCAAATGATGGTGAAGAAGAAGTTTTATTAAGAGAAAACATGAAAACTATAGTTAATATGGCTAATTTGAGTAATGTTGAAATTGATTGTAATGCTAAAAAACCAAAAATGTCTGCAACAAGTGTAGTTGGAGAAACTGAAATTTATGCTCCATTAGAAGGAGTAATTGATATCGAAAAAGAAAAGAAAAGACTTGAAAAAAATATTTCAGATTTGGAAAAGGATTTAAAAAGATCAACAGGAAAATTGAGTAATGAAAATTTTGTGAGTAAAGCTCCTAAGGAAGTTGTAGAAAAAGAAAAGAGCAAGAAGAAAGAGTTTGAAGACAAAATTGAAAAGTTAACTAAAAATTTAGAAATACTAAAATAAAGCATACTCCTAGGGATTACAATACATCTCTAGGAGTTTTTGACATTAAATTATAAAATTAAACTGGAGGTAAAAAAGTGAAAGTACTTATAGTTGGAAATGGCGGAAGGGAATCAACCATTGCTTGGAAATTAAAAGAGTCAAATAAAGTAGATGAAATATTCATTGCACCAGGAAATGCAGGGACAGAGGATTTTGGAGAAAATATCCAGATAAAAGCAGATAACATTGATGGATTATTAAATTTTGCTAAAAAAGAGGGAATTGATTTAACAATTGTTGGACCAGAAGTGCCTTTAATATTAGGTATTGTAGATGATTTTGAAAAGGAAGGGTTAAAAATTGTAGGACCTTCCAAAAAAGCGGCACAATTAGAAGGAAGTAAACAATTTTCAAAAGATCTTATGAAAAAGTATAATATTCCAACAGCAAAATATGAAACTTTTAAAAATTATGAAAATGCAAAAGAATATTTAGAAAAAGTAGGGGCTCCAATTGTAATAAAAGCAGATGGATTAGCTGCTGGAAAAGGAGTAATAGTAGCTCAAACATTAGAGGAAGCTAGAGAAGGTTTAAAAGTTATAATGGAAGATGAAAAATTTGGAAAAGCAGGAACAAAAGTTGTGATAGAGGAGTTTATGGAGGGCCAAGAAGCTTCGATACTCGCTTTTACCGACGGAAAGACAATAAAACCAATGGTTTCCTCTCAAGACCATAAAAGGATATATGATGGAGATAAGGGACCAAATACAGGTGGAATGGGAACATACTCTCCTGCTCCAGTGATAACAGAAGAATTAAATAAAAAGATTTATGATAAGATATTGATGCCGACCTTAGAAGCCTTAAAAAAAGAGGGAATAAAATATAAAGGCATTTTATATGCTGGACTAATGATTACAAAAGAGGGTCCCAAGGTAGTAGAATTTAATGCAAGATTTGGAGATCCAGAAACACAAGTTATTTTGCCGAGACTAAAAAGTGATCTTTTTGATATTTTTATGGCTATATCAGAAGAAAATTTAGACTCGATAAGTATAAAATGGGATAATAAAGCAACGGCGTGTGTAGTCATGGCATCTGAAGGATATCCAATATCTTATGAAAAGGGGTATGAAATTAGAGGGATAAAAGAAGCTTTTAATAAAGGCCTTTTAGTTTTTCAAGCTGGAACTAAAACAGAAGAAGGAAAAATATTAACTAATGGTGGGCGTGTTCTTGGAGTTATTGGAAAAGGTGATACAATAAGATCTGCTGTCAAAAAAGTATATAAAAACATAGATACTATTTCTTTTAAAGGAAATTACTATAGAAAAGACATAGCTCATAATGCTTTAAAAAATCAATGATTAATAATTAATAAACTTTGTTTGAATATGAATCAAAAAAGCAAAAAAGAGAATTAAATGATTGATTTATTTTGTGTAATATGTTAGAATAAACTAAATAGATGAAATTATTTAATAAAATAGGAGGAGATAATATGAGAAAAGGAATTTTGATTTCAGCAGTTGCGTCATTACTATTACTAGGAGGGTGTTCTAGTAGCGAGCAACCATCAGAAACTACTAAAAAAGTAGAAAAAGAGGTTAAACCTGAAAAACAAGAAGTAAATACAGAACAATTAGCTAAAAGAGCAATAAGATCTGTTCAACAAGAAAAATATGATCAAGCTAGAACCTACATAGAAAAAGGTGCAGATATAAATATTGTGAGTAGAGGAACAACTATTCTAGTGGAAGCTGTTCGAAATGGAAACGTTGAATTTATTGAATATTTATTAACCAAAGACGTGGAATTTGATTTTGAAGATGAATCTGGAAATACATATTTAATGATGGCAAAAGATGCTAAAGTAGCAGAATTATTATTAGATGCTGGGTTAGATCCAAATAAATCTAATTCAAAGGGAAGAAAGATAATTTTAGATGTTGCAGCTAGTTCAGAAAAAATTGATGTATTACAGGTTTTAGTTAATAGTGGAGCAGACTTAGATGTTCAAAATGTAAGAGGTAATACTGCTTTAATGGTATCCATTATGGAAAACAATAAAGTTGGAGCTAAATTACTTATAAAATCAGGAGCAGATCTGAATATTCAAAATAATAAAGGAGATACAGCACTGATGAAAGCTACAGATCCTGAAATTATTATGGAGTTAATTGAAGCAGGAGCTAACCTTAAAATAGACAATAATAAAGGTGCAAATGTGGGAGAAGAAACTTTTATGCTTGCAGTTTATAAAGGGTATAAAAATGTCATTGAAAAACTTATAGAGAAAGAGATGGGAGTTAATTTTGAAGATTCTTATGGTGAAACACCTTTAGAATTGGCTAAATCTCAAGGGAATGAAGAGATAATTGAAATGCTTAAAAAGGCAGGAGCAAAAGAATAAATTATATAATTTATTAAGAGAGGGCTTAAAAGCTCTCTCTTTTTTTCGTAGACGGCCAAAAAAATTCAAAGAGATTATCAAGAAACATAAAATGCATGTAAAGAAAAAACACTTGACAAGTTTTGAAAAAATGTTATAATGTACTTGTATTTAAAAATGAGGTGTAATATATGGAATTAGATGACTTTTTTGAAGTTTCAATACTTCTAACTTATTATAAAAATTTGTTAAGCAATAAACAAAGTATATATATGACGGAGTATTTTGAAAATGATCTTTCTTTAACAGAAATTGGAGATAAGTATAATGTAACGAGGCAAGCAGTATATGAGAATATCAAAAAAGGAAGTTCAAAATTAAAAGATTATGAAAAAAAATTGGGGTTTTACAAAAAAGAAAGCCTCATAAAACATGAACTAGAAAAACTTAAAAATAATTTTAATGAAAAAAAATTGGAAATTATATTAAAAAAGTTTCAAATATGAGAGGTGAAGGATGTTAGATAATTTAGGAGATAGATTCCAGAAAATTTTTAAAAATATACGAGGACACGGAAAATTAACCGATTCTAATATTAAAGAAGCGTTACGGGAAGTAAAACTTTCTCTTTTAGAAGCGGATGTTAACTATAAAGTTGTTAAAAACTTTATAAATGGTATTAAAGAAAAAGCCATTGGTACCGATGTCTTAAAAGGGATAAATCCTGGGCAACAGTTTATTAAAATTGTAAATGATGAATTAGTGGAGTTATTAGGAGGAACAAATTCTCGATTAACTAAATCTCCTAAAAGTCCAACGGTAATAATGTTAGCCGGTTTACAAGGAGCAGGAAAGACTACTTTTTCTGCAAAACTTTCAAAATTTTTAATCAAAAAAGGAGAAAACCCTTTTTTGATAGGAGCAGATATATATAGACCAGCTGCAATGAAACAGTTACAAATTTTAGGAGAGCAGATAGACACACCAGTTTATACTGAAAAGGAAAATAAAGATGTTGTTGAAATCTGTAAAAATGGTTTAAAAGAAGCTAAAGAAACAGGAGCAAGCTATGTTATAATTGATACTGCAGGTAGGTTACATATAGATGAAAAATTAATGCAGGAATTAAAAGATGTCAAAAAAGTAGTCCGGCCACAAGAAATAATGCTAGTTGTAGATGCAATGACAGGACAAGACGCTGTTAACTTAGCTAAAGATTTTAATGAAAATATAAATATAGATGGAGTTGTATTAACTAAGTTAGATGGTGATACCAGAGGTGGTGCGGCTCTATCAATAAAATCTGTAGTTGGAAAGCCTATAAAATTCATTGGGACAGGAGAAAAGTTAGATGACGTAGAGTTATTCCATCCCGATAGATTGGTATCTAGAATATTAGGAATGGGAGATGTTGTATCTCTAGTTGAAAAAGCTCAAGAAACTATAGATGAAGATGAGGCGAAAGAGATAGAAGAAAAGATAAGAAAAGAAACTTTTGATCTAGAAGATTTTTTAAAACAATTAAATCAAATCAAAAAAATGGGCCCTTTAACTCAAATAATGAAGATGATACCTGGGGCCAGCCAATTAGGAGATCTAACTCCAGCTAAAAAAGAGATGGGAAAAATTGAAGCTATAATTCAATCAATGACAAAAGAAGAAAGACAAAAACCTAAGGTTATGAATGCAAGCCGAAAGAAAAGAGTAGCTAAGGGAAGTGGAACAAAAGTACATGATGTAAATAATTTATTAAAACAGTTTAAACAAATGAAACAGATGATGAAGATGTTTAATGGTGGTGGAATGTCGGGGATCAAAAAAGGATTCCCAGGAATGAAGTTACCGTTTTAAATATAAAATTGAATTTATGAAATCATAAATTCAGAAAAAAATATAAAATATTACAGGAGGAAAGAGAAAATGGTAAAAATTAGATTAGTAAGATTTGGAAGAAAAAAGGTGCCTTTCTTTAGATTGGCAGCAATGGAGAAAAGAAAAGCAAAAAAGGTAATCGAGTATTTAGGGAATTATAATCCTATAACAAAGGAAATTAAATTAGAAGAAGAGGGAATCATTAAATTTTTATTAAATGGTGCTCAACCTACAAGAACTGTGAAAAGTTTATTACAGAAAAATGGTGTTTGGGAGAAATTTGAAGAAGCAAAAAAAGCTTAATTCCGATTTTTTAATTTTGTAATTTTTTATGAAACAGTGTATTAAAATAAAACTAATATTTCTAACACTAAACGTAAAATAATTAAACGTCTTATTTATAGGAGTTTTAGCGTAAAAAAGCTTTGACAAAATAGATGAAAAATGGTATATTTTTAATAAGATATTAATGTTTCGTAAAATTTAATTTAAAGTTTTCTGCAAATTAAACGATAATATTTGTGGAAGGTTAATTAATAATAAGAGTATATAAAATCAAAAAAGGGAGAGTGGTTATTAAGATGAAAAAATTAGCAGTGTTAGTAGCAGGAGTAATGTTAGTAGGAGGAACAGTATTTGCAGGGGATATGTCGGTTAGTGGAAAGGTAGCTCATACAGCTTTAAAGTATAATTCAAATGCTGACGTAGTAGATTTATTAGATGGTGGAGATCAATACTTCATGTTAGATTTAACAAAAGAGTTAGATGAAACAACTACATTAACTTTGGGATATGACACAGATGACGCGAATCCAGATATGGTTGGGTCACTTAAATTAAACAAAGATGTTAATGATAGTATTGAAGCTCAAGTTGCTGTAGATTTAGATACTTCAGTAGGGATGGCTTTAAGTGAAGCAAATGGTGGAGATACATATATTAAGTTTACTCCAAGTGATATTTACTCAATAACTTTCAAACCATTTGAAGCAGGAACAGGAATTGGAGATGAATTTGAAACTAAAGATACTCAAGATGCTGGAGGGCTAGAAATTTCTTTTGGAGCAGCTGATGCGCCATTAACTTTAAACGGAGCTCTTAATGCAACAACAGTAGGAGATGAAAATAAATTTGGTGTAAAAGGTGCAGCAACTTTCACTGGTGTTGAAAACTTATCTGTAACAGGTGAATTATCAATTAACAATAATGATGGAATAGCTACAGATATGGCATTAAATGGTAGAGGATCTTATACTATGGGAGATATAACTCTTAATGGTGAATTATTAACAGTTACTACAAACGATGCAAATGATATGTCAGATATAGGTATATTTGCTAAAGCTACATATGGTTTAGGAGAAGTTGCTACTGGTGTAACAGCATCAGTTAATGGTTCTTTTAAAATGTTAGGGGAAGAATTATACTATGACGGTGATAACAACAGAAATATAATTGGAGCTGGAGCTGACTTAGTATGGAACGGATTAACAATAGCTAACACATTAGAATTAGCATCATCAGGTGATAAAATTTGGACAGACGCTGATGGAGATGCAACAGATTCTGAAATGACATTTGAAACTGAAATTTCAGTAGAATTTTAAGAATAATCAATTTTAATAATCATAAATAAAAAAGGACATCCGAGAGGATGTCCTTTTTTATTTATGATATAATATAAGTTAATAGATGATCCTAAAATATAAATAGTTTGATTAAAAGATATTTATATGGTATAATTGCATTGTTTAAAAATAAGGAAATTAAGAAGAAAAAATAGCGCCAGACCTATTTGATATAGGAGACGAGGATCAAAGTTATCGAAATATTCGGCGGATGCTTTGAAGGTGGTTACAACCTGAGAAATATACAAAAAATAGAAGTAATTCTATAATAAAGTTATTTCAGTAGCTAATTTCCTTAAAAAAATTTTAAGGAGAAGATAAGATGTGTGGAATAGTAGGTTATATAGGGGGGAAATCTCCCAAAAAAGTTTTATACGACGGTTTATCTAAACTAGAGTATAGAGGTTATGATTCAGCAGGAATTGCAATTTTAGAAGATGGCGAAATAAAAATAAGAAAAGAAGTCGGCGAACTATCTGCCCTTGGAGAAACTTTAAATAAAGAGTATATACAAGGTCATATGGGAATAGGTCATACAAGGTGGGCAACACATGGTGAGCCGTCGAGAAGGAACTCTCATCCCCATACTGGATGCAATAACGACCTTGTTTTAGTTCACAATGGAATAATAGAAAATTATTTAGAATTAAAAGAAGAACTTATTGAAAAAGGACATACATTTGAGTCTGAGACAGATACTGAAGTTATAGCACACCTTATTGAGGAATATTATACAGGTGATCTTTATAAAGCTGTACAAAAGATACTTAAATATATAGAAGGTGCTTATGCAATAGCAGTTATGTCTAAAACCGAAGGAGACAGAATAGTAGTTGCTAGAAAAGGTTCTCCGATGATAGTGGGAATAGGGGAAAATGAAAATATGATTGCCTCTGATATACCTGCAGTTTTAGAACATACAAAAAATGTTGTTTTTTTAGATGATGGAGATATGGCTATAATCAAAAAAGATGAAGTGCTTTTTTCTGATTTAGATGGAAATAAAATAGAAAAAGAGATTAAAAATATTGATTGGTCTGTTGATATGGCAGAAAAAAATGGTTATAAACATTTTATGTTAAAAGAAATATATGAGCAACCAAGAGTTATTGAAGATACTCTTCGTGGAAAGATTAAAGGTAACTCTGTGGAGTTAAATGAAATAGAATTAACTAAAGAAGAATTAAAAAATATTAGAAAAATAAATATTGTAGCCTGTGGAACCAGCTATCACTCCGGTTTAGTAGGTAAATATATATTAGAAAAAAAATTAAGAATACCTGTAGAAGTAGATGTGGCTTCAGAATTTAGATATAAAGATCCGATTCTTTCAGATAAAGATTTGGTAATTGTTATTAGTCAATCTGGGGAAACAGCTGATACTTTAGCTGCTTTAAGAGAAGCTAAAGAAAAAGGAGCAAAGGTTATTGGAATTATAAATGTTGTTGGAAGCACTATAACTCGAGAATCTGATGGAACGATTTATACAAATGCTGGTCCAGAAATAGGAGTGGCTTCAACTAAAGCATTTATATCACAGCTTATAGCTATTTATATATTGCTTTTATATCTAGGGGAGAAACTTGAAATATTAGATAAACAAGAACGAACTAAAATAATAAATAATTTAAATAAATTACCAGAAATGGCAGATGAAGTCTTGAAAAGAGATGTTGAGATTTTAGATGCTTCGGAAGAATTTAAAAATGTCAATAGCTTAATGTTTATAGGAAGAAATATCAATTATCCTATTGCATTAGAA
The DNA here is from genome assembly GCA_051746725.1 of Fusobacteriota bacterium. GTDB lineage: Bacteria > Fusobacteriota > Fusobacteriia > Fusobacteriales > JBNJFI01 > JBNJFI01. Next base: position 12,890 of record JBNJFI010000004.1, on the reverse strand, counting down.
GGCGCATTGAAATTAAAAGAAATATCATATATTCATGCTGAAGGATATCCAGCAGGAGAATTAAAACATGGTCCAATAGCTCTTATAGAAGAAAATGTCCCAACAGTTGCAATTGCTACAAAGTCAAGTAAAACTTATGGAAAAATAATAAGTAATATACAAGAGATAAAGGCACGAAATGGAAAAATAATTGCAGTAGCCACTGATGGAGATGAAAATGTAAAGGAACATGCTGATGTTGTTTTGAAAACACATGACATAGATGAATTATTTAGCCCTGTATTGACAGTATTACCACTTCAATTATTAGCTTATCATATTGCAGACAAGAGAGGTTTAAATGTGGATAAACCTAGAAATTTAGCAAAGAGTGTTACAGTAGAATAAAGTACTGGAAGCTAATTATACTTATAAATATAAAAATGAAAATCAAAAATTAAGATAATAAACTAAAAGAGATATGTCAAAGGTAACAGATAGCTGGTACTAATTGGTGCCAGCTTTTATTTTGGGGTTGATTTTATATCTAAAATATAGATTTTTAAGAAAAAGTAGGAGGTTAATGTGCGAATAGATTATCATATGCATTTTGAATATGGAAGCTATAATGAAGATTGGGTAAAAGGCTTTTTTGAAGCAGCTCAAAAAAGGGGAATTGACGAGATAGGAATATCTGAACATAGCCATGGATTTTCAGAATTCAAAGATTTATATTATGAAGATCTAATATTAGATGATAGTTTTGTTGGTAAATTTCAAAAAAAATGGTTAAAAAAGAATAAATTTAAAAATACAATAGATGAGTATGTTGATTTTATAAATCATTTAAAGGAAAAAGGATATCCTGTTAAATTAGGTTTGGAAGTATGTAATTTTAAAGATCAAGAAAAGGTAAAAGAGATTTTATCTAAATATGATTTTGATTATATTATAGGATCTATTCATTTTATAGATGGTTGGGCATATGATTCATCTGCAATTAAAAAAGAATGGGAAAAAAGAGATATTATGAAAGTATATCAAAAATATGTAGATGAGATCAAAAAGATGGCGAGCAGTGGATTATATGATATATTAGGTCATCCATTTAACTTAAGATTATATAATTACATTCCTAAAGACGATATAAGGGGTTTAATTAATCAAGCCATAGATAGCTTAGTTAAAAATGATATGGCAATTGATATAAATACAGGAACGTATTATAGATATCCAATTAAAGAGATATCCCCTTATCCAGAGTTTATGAAAATAGCTTCAAAAAAGAAAGTCCCGATAATTACTTCTTCTGATGCACATAGACCAGAAGATGCAGGAAAATATAATGATATGGCAATTGAATATGCAAAAAAGTATGGATATAAAAAAATTGCGACTTATAAAGATAGAAAAAGGATATTAAAAGATATAACCTAAAAAGATAAAGATGGTTATATTTAGAGGAGATGGAATGGAATCAAAAAAGATAGGAATCATTAATATAAATAAACCTAAAGGAATAACTTCATATGATGTTATTCGAAATTTAAAAAAATTATTAAATATGAAACGCATAGGTCATACAGGAACTCTTGATCCTTTGGCAACAGGAGTTTTAGTAATTTGTATTGGGAGAGCTACGAAATTAGTTTCAGAAATAGTAGGTAAAGAGAAAGTTTATCGAGCAACAATGGAATTAGGTTATTCTACTGACACTTATGATACTGAAGGAAAAATAGAAAATAAAGTTGATAGTTTTGAAGTTTCTAAAGAAAAAGTTGAAAAAATTTTAAAAAGTTATTTAGGAGAACAAACCCAGATACCTCCCATGTATTCTGCGGTAAAGGTTAACGGAAAAAAATTATATGAGTATGCTAGAGAGAATAAAAAAGTTGAACGAAAAGCTAGAAAGATTAAAATAGATAAGATAGATTTAATTGATTATGATGGCAAAAAAGTTGTTTTTGAAACAGTTGTATCTAAGGGAACTTATATAAGAACCTTAATTAATGATATTGGAAAAGATTTGAAAACTTATGCTACGATGACAGATTTAGTTAGAACACGGGTAGGAGGTTATAAATTGGAAGATACTTTTACGTTAAAAGAATTGGAAGAGATGAAAGAAAAAAATGATTTCAGTTTTATTAAAAGTATAGAGGAAAGTTTTTCTAATTTAAAGAGACTTAACTTAGAAACCCAAAGGGATAAGAAATTATTTAAAAATGGAAATACTGTTGTCATCAAAAAAGAAGATGGAAAATATCGAATATATGAAAAAGATGTTTTTTTAGGTCTAGGACAAGTGGTAGAAAATAGATTAAAAGGGTATAAATATTTTATTGTTAGTTAAAAATTAAATAAAAAATTAAAAAAATTTTAAAAGTAAATTAAAAATACAGGAGGAAAGAATGAAAAAAATTAAAAACATAGCAATTATTGCTCATGTTGATCACGGAAAGACAACTTTGGTAGATGCGATATTAAAACAATCAGGAACTTTTACGGAACACGAAGAGGTTGCAGAAAGAGTTATGGATTCGGATGATTTGGAAAAAGAAAGAGGAATTACAATATTTTCTAAAAATGCAGCTGTTAATTATAAGGATTATAAAATTAATTTAGTTGATACTCCAGGGCATGCTGATTTTGGAGGAGAAGTTCAAAGAATATTAAAAATGGTAGATTCAGTTTTGCTTGTAGTAGATGCATTTGAAGGAGTTATGCCACAGACAAAATATGTTTTGAAAAAATCTTTGGAACTAGGTCTTGATCCAATAGTAATTATAAATAAAATAGATAGACCAAATAGTAGACCAGATGAAGTAGTTGATGAATTGTTTGACCTATTTGTTGATTTAGATGCAAATGACAGTCAACTTGATTTTCCAGTTGTGTATGCTTCAGCTTTAAATGGAGTAGCAACTAAAGATATTAATGAAGAAAATGATAATATTTTACCTGTTCTAGATACAATAATTGAAAACGTAAAAGAACCAGAAGGGGATCCAGAAAAGCCATTTCAATTTTTAGTAACAAATGTTGAATATAGTAATTATCTAGGTAAAATGGGGCTAGGAAAAATACATAACGGAGAGGTTAATTTAGGAGATAAAGTATTACTTCTCAAAAAAGATGGAGAAAGATTGGAATATAGAATTTCTAAGATATATAGTTATAGTGGTTTGGAAAAAGTTGAAGTTAATCATGCTACAGCAGGAGATATAGTTACAATTGCTGGACTTGAAAAGATAGACGTTGGGGAAACAGTGGCAGATGAAGCTAATCCTAAACCATTACCTTCAATAGATATTGATAAACCAACTGTTGGAATGACTTTTAAAGTAAATGATTCTCCATTTGCAGGACAAGAAGGAGAATATGTTACTTCTAGAAAAATATGGGATAGATTACAGGATGAATTAAAGACAAATGTAAGTTTAGTAGTTGAAGAGACAGACTCTGCTGATGCTTTTGTTGTAAAAGGACGTGGAGAATTACAATTGGGAATTTTAATAGAAAATATGAGAAGAGAAGGATATGAACTTCAAGTTTCTAAGCCTGAGGTATTATTAAAAGAAGTAGATGGAAAAAAAATGGAACCAATAGAATTAGCAATAGTAGATGTGGATTCTGAATTCGTAGGTACAATAATTGAAAGGTTTGGGGCAAGAAAAGGTGAGATGTTGAATATGGAACAAGGCTCTGATGGATATACTAGATTGGAATTCAAAATCCCAGCACGAGGTCTAATAGGGTTTAGTAATGAATTTATGACGATCACCAAAGGAACAGGGACTTTAAATCATAGTTTTTATGAGTATGAATATTATAAAGGAGAAATTCCAACAAGAATGAATGGTTCTTTAGTAGCTCTTGAAAAAGGGGAGGCTACTGCATATTCTTTAAATAATTTTCAAGATAGAGGATCTATGTTTATAAAGCCAGGTGTAAAAGTATATCAAGGAATGGTAATTGGAGCTAATAATAGAGAGAATGACTTAGTTTTAAATGTATGCAAAGGAAAAAAACTTACCAATGTAAGATCAGCAGCTGCAGATGATGCTGTTAATTTGGCTCCTCCTATTGAGATGAGTTTAGAGCAATCCTTAGAATATATATCAGATGATGAATTAGTAGAAATAACTCCTGAAAGTATAAGATTAAGAAAGAAAATACTTGATCCTAAAATGAGAAAAAGAGCAGGACGAAAAAAATAAACTAAATAATAATGTAATTAAAATAATTAAAGAGTCAAAGGGATTTGTAACCTTTGGCTCTTTTTTGATATTTAGAAAAATAATAATAAAAATTTAAATATCATGAGTCAAATAATTTTTATAAATTATCATTTGAATTTAAAGGAAATAATATTTTATTTTGTATAATTTAATATGAGCAATATAAAATATTATAAAATGAGGAGGAGATTATTATGGTAAAGACTTATGTTTTAGATACCAATGTTTTAATTCATGATCCAAATGCAATTTTTAGCTTCGAAGACAATGAGGTGGTATTGCCGATATATGTCATCGAAGAGATAGATAAATTAAAAAAGAACCAAAATGACGTTGGAAGAGCAGCAAGAAAAGTTGCCAGGAATATCGACAATTTAAGAGAAAGAGGGAGTATCTCTGATTGGGTCAATCTAGATAATGGAGGAAAGATACGAGTAGAAAATGAAGGAGATGTAAAAAAACTACCAGATGCTCTAAATCGAGATCTAATGGATAATAGAATTTTAGCAGTTGCCCAATATTTACACAACAAAAATAAAGATAGTAGTGTAATTGTCGTAACTAAAGACTTAAACTTACGAATAAAAGCAGATTCTTTAAAAATTAAAGTAGAAGATTATGAAACTGATTCTGTTAAATTAGATGAATTGTACAGTGGAGAAAAAGAGGTCAAAGTAGAAGATAAATACATAGATGAGTTTTTTGAAAATGGACATATAAAAGCCAGTTCGATATTAAAAGAGGACATTAGCGCAAATGAATTTATAAATTTGAAATCTAATATTGGAAATAAGAGTGCATTGGCTATATATAATAAATCTAGAGATAGAATTCAAAAGTTAAGATATGAAAAATCTCAACCATGGGGGTTAACAGCAAGAAATAGAGAACAAAGGTTTGCCATGGATATGCTTATGAATACAGATATAAAAATTGTAACTTTGATTGGAAAAGCAGGAACAGGAAAAACTCTTTTAGCTTTGGCAACGGGTTTAGAACAGGTAGTAGAAAAAAAGGATTATAAAAAATTATTTGTAGCTAGACCGATAATGCCAATGGGAAAAGATATAGGGTATTTACCTGGTAGTGAAAAGGATAAATTGAGACCTTGGATGCAACCAATATATGATAACTTCACTTTTTTGACAGAAAATCGATCTGAACGTGAAAGTGAAAATGTCATAAATTCTTTGGAAAGTATGGGGAAATTAAAAGTAGAAGCAATAACTTATATTAGAGGAAGATCTATTCCACAAGGATTTATAATAATAGATGAAGCTCAAAATTTAACTCCGCATGAAATAAAAACAATAGTAACAAGAGCAGGCGAGGATACTAAAATTGTATTTACAGGAGATCCTTATCAAATAGACAATCCATATCTAGATGCCAATACAAATGGTTTGACCTATTTAGCAGAGCGTTTCAAAAAAGAAGAGATATCTGGGCATATAACCTTTATAAAGGGAGAACGTTCAGAATTAGCAGAATTAGCAGCTAAATTATTGTAAGGAGAAGATAAAGATGAGCAGTTTAGAAAAAGTAGAAGAGAAAATCTTGAAGCATTCAGAAAAAGTAGTAGAAGCGTTTAAAGAGTTTAAAATTGGATTAATTAGATATATAAAAAATGGTATGGATAGAGAAGTGGAAAACCATTTTGAAAGAGTTCATAGCCTTGAGGATGAGGCAGATGCAATAAGACGAGAAACAATTCGAGAAATATTAGAAGGAAACTTATTGAATACAACTAGTGCAGATTTTTTGAAATTAACTGAAAGTATAGATAAAATTGCAAATAAATCTGAAAAATTTATAGATAGAATATTGGAAAATAAAATTGACAAAACTATTTTAGATGTAAAAGTAATAGAAGATATTTTGGAAATAACCATGCTTCAAGTTAGGACTTTAGATGTTGCATTGAAAAATATATTTATTGATTTTGATAAGGCGTATGAAAAGGCAAAATCGCTGGAAATATCTGAAGATAGAATAGATACACTTGAAATGAAATACTTAACAAAATTAAGAAATATGGATATAGAGTTGTCAAAAAAGTTATATTATAGAGATTTTATAAATATGGTAGCCAATATTTCTGATATAATAGAGGATGTAGGGGATGAAATTGAAAAAATTTCTATAATTAGAGGGATGTAGATAGTATGGGGATCTTAGTAGCAATTTTTTTAGGATGGAATTTAGGTTCCAATGATGCTGCAAATATATTTGGAACAGCAGTAAGTAATAATATACTAAAATTTATAAACGCAGCAATAATATCTTCAGTTTTTGTGATTCTAGGAGCAATAATTAGAGGAGAAGCAGGGGTACAAACTTATCAAAATATAAATGGTCAGATGGAAATAACGATAGCGGTTATAATAGGTATATCAGCAGGATTATCAGTATTTTTAATGACCTTTTTTAAGATACCTGTATCGACTACCCATGCGATATTATCCGGAATAATTGTATCAGGAGTCATGAAAGGAGATATAAATATAAGACCTTTATATAAAATTTTTATATCTTGGTTTGCAAGTCCTATTGGATCTTTTATAATTGCCTATTTTTTATATTATATATATTTAAATAATATAAAAAAACACATTAAAAACATATATATATTTGAAAAATTTATAAAAATAGGGATTATATTAGTTGGAATATATGGAAGCTATAGTCTAGGAGCTAATAATGTTGCAAATGTTGTAGGAGTTTTTGTGGGATCTAATTCCTTGTCTATGAATATGTGGCTGCTACTAGGAGGCGTATCAATTTCCTTGGGAATAATAACTTATAGCAAAAAAGTTATGAATACCGTTGGAAATGATATTACAAAATTGGATAATGCTGGAGCATTGATAGCGGTATTATCAACAGCTATAGTGATTCATATTTATGCATTATATGGAGTGCCTGTCTCTAGTTCTCAAGGTATAGTTGGAGGAGTTATGGGAATAGGATTCCATTCTGGATTAAGGAGTATAAAATTTAATATCATTAGTAAAATTATGAAGGGGTGGATATATTCTATTTTAATTTCAGGAGGACTTAGTTATTTATTAATAATTTTAGTTAGCAATATTTGATTTTGTTGTACATTTTTTCCTACTTTAATAAAATTAACTTTGATTTTTAATAAAATTTATTATATAATTAAATAATGTAATATTCAGAAAAAAATATAAAAGAATAAATAAACCTAAACGATAAAATTACAAGAAGTAAAAAATGATTAAAAGGTAAATTAAAAGATATAAAAATAATAATTATATAATAAAGGGGATAATATGGAAAGCTTAAAAAATATTGCAATAAAAAACAGATTATTACCCATGATAATTGCTGGTTTGGCTGTAATGATATCTGTTAGCTATCTTTTAAATAGAAGTCTAAATCAAATAATAGAAAGTGATTTAAATACAGAATTAGAATATCAAAGAGAAAATATATTGCAATATAAAGAACAAGAAACTGCTCTCTTGCATATGTTAACAAGAACAGCAGAAATTAACTACATGGTTAGATATGGTATAAAGAGAGCAGGTATGGAATATAATGCAGAAAAAATTAATGAAGATATTTATAATGTAAAGTATAAAAAAATTAGAAACCCAATTGATAAAATAGTTATGCTTAACTATTGGGGAAGAGCAATGCATAGTCAAGCCAGAGCTCGTGAGACTGGTGTAGAGGTCTTTAATAGAGATGGGATAAGAGTGGCAGGCTCACTGGGAGACAATAGAATGGCTCCTACTTTAAGTTATGATCCAAGGGTTGAACATGTACTGGGAAAGAATACAAATTTTCCTGTAAATACTATAATTCAAGATCTAGAACTTAACCAAAATAAACTTTTTTATAAGACGTTTATAGGTTTAGGAGATGATTTTAAAAGAGATGAGGGAGCAATAGTATTAACTTCTATGTTAAACAATAATGTGTTAAATTCTATGAAACATGGACAGAGAAATAATCTAATTTTAATGGATAAAGATTATAATATAATCGAAGATACATTTGCTAATTTAGATGAATTTGATTATGATTTGGATTTTCAAAATTTCGATAAAGTAAATGAAATTCAAATTCAAGATAAAAGTCAGAGTATGAAAATTTTGCCTTTAGAAAACTTTGATAATGAGGTTATTGCATATTTAGGGGTTATTAAAGATATATCAGTTTTTAGACAATTACAGAGAAATCTGAATTTATTAATTTTTTCAATAGTAGCCTTTGTTTTTACAGCTACTTTTTTGATAAGTATACGACAGGTGGAAAAATATATAGTATTACCAATTAGGAAGATAATACAACACATGAAGATATTAAAGAATAAAAATTATAAGCTAATAGAAAATAAAAATCTTCCATTGGAGTTAAATGATTTAGTTGATACCTATAATAAAATGTCTTTGAAAATTAGAGAGCATATAGAAAATATAAATGAAAAAAATGAAATAATAAATGAGAAAAATCAGGATTTAAGAGAATTAGTTGCAGAAAAAGAAAAATTATACATGAGAGCAATAAGAGATGGTTTAACTGGTTTATATAATCATAGTTTTTTCAAAAAAGAGCTTGAAAAAGAGATTATTAGATCTAGAAGATATGATCGTAATTTTAGTCTCATTATGTTAGATATTGATGATTTTAAAGAAAAAAATGATACATATGGGCATCAATATGGTGATGAAGTTCTTAAAAAATTAAGTATGTTATTAAAAGAAGAGAGTAGAACGAATGATATTATAGGAAGATATGGTGGAGAAGAAATCACAATTATTTTACCTGAAACAGATATTCAATCTGCATATGATTATGCAGAGAAATTAAGAAAAAAGATAAAAAATATGAAATTAAAAACTGAAATAACAGTTAGTATGGGTATTTGTGAGTATACAGGTGATTTATGTGAAAGGAAAAATATAGAAGATGTCGAAAAATTCTTAATAGAAAGAGCTGATACTGCAATGTATTTTGCTAAAAATTCAGGGAAGGATAAAGTAGAAGAATATAAAGAATTTATGGAATAATTAATAATAGGAGATGGAATGAAAAAGAATATAAAAATATACATAGCACCTATGGCAGGAGTAACGGATTACTCGTATAGAAGAATTTTAAAAGAGTTTAATCCAGATTTAATATTTACAGAGATGATAAGTAGTAATGCAGTTATTATGAATAATAAGAGAACTCATGAGCAGATGTTAAATTTTTTAGAAGGAGATGCTGTTCAAATATTTGGAAAAGATATAGATATAATGCTAAAAACAGCAAAATATATTCAGTCATTGGGGATAAAACATATTGATGTAAATGCAGGTTGTCCTGTCAAAAAAGTTATAAAGAATGGATATGGATCAGCACTTTTAGGTGATTTTGAGCATTTAGAAAAACTCATGAGGACCTTAAAAAAAGAGTTGGACGTACCTGTATCTTTGAAAATACGAATAGGATATAAAGAACATAAAAATACATTAAAAATAGCTAAAATGGCTGAGAATATTGGATTAGAGTTTTTAACTATTCATGGTAGAACTCAATCTCAAATGTATACTGGAGAAGCCGATTGGAAAATAATAAAACAAATAAAAGAAAAAGTAAGTATTCCTATAGTGGGAAATGGCGATATTTTCACTGCAGAGGATGCATATGAGAAAGTGAAATACTCCAATGTAGATGCTATTATGTTGGCTAGAGGGATTATGGGGAATCCCTGGTTAATAAAACAGATAAAGGAAAAATTTAAATATGGAGAAATAAGAACACAAGTAACTGCTTCTAATAAAATAGATATGGCAATTAAACATCTAGAATATGCAGTTGAAGAAAAAGGAGAAGAATTTGGGGTTAGAGAGATGCGAAAACATATTTCATGGTATCTTAAAGGATTAAAGAACAGCCGAAGTATTAAAGATATAATAAATCAGAAAGAAAAATTACAAGAAGTTAAAAAAATTTTAAATGAGTATAAAAATGAACTAAAAATTCAGGGAAAAAAGTAAGAGAAATTAAATATAAATGAATATTTTAATCAAAAAAGATGTAAAATACCTATTGGTATTTTACATCTTTTTAATTTATGATTCCTTTAATTTATACTTTTTTATCTAAACTTCTTAATCTAAA
>JBNJFI010000004.1:0-2429 GCA_051746725.1 Fusobacteriota bacterium | reverse complement strand
TTAATCAAAAAAGATGTAAAATACCTATTGGTATTTTACATCTTTTTAATTTATGATTCCTTTAATTTATACTTTTTTATCTAAACTTCTTAATCTAAAATTCTTAATCTAAACTTCTTTTAATTTATCATAAACTTTTTTGATTTTATCAAAACTATTTAAAAATGCCTCTACTACATCAGGGTCAAAACTACTTCCAGACATATCTTTTATAATGTTTATACTTTTTTCAATACTATAAGCCTCTTTATATACTCTTTTACTAGTTAAGGCATCAAAAACATCTGCTACAGAAACAATTCTACCAGAAAGAGGAATATTAGTACCTGAAAGCCCATTGGGATATCCTGTTCCATCCCATTTCTCATGATGCGAAACAGCAATTTTTATTGCTATTTCCATGAAATTCATATTATATTTTTTTAAATTATTTTCAAAAAAGGATAAAACCTTTGCTCCAATTGGAGAATGTTCTTTCATAATTTCAAATTCTTCATCTGTTAATCTACCTGGTTTTAAAAGTACTTTATCAGGAATCCCAACTTTTCCAATATCATGAAGAGGAGAAAACTTATAAATTTCATCAATATAAATATAATTTAAAACATCTTTATATTTTTCAGTTTTAGCTAATTCCTGAGAAATAATTTTAGCATATTCACTCATTCTATTTAAGTGATTACTAGTTTCAGGATCTTTTCCCTCTACTAATTTTACAAATGTTAAAGCAGCATTGGTGATTAAATCTTCTATTAACATATTTTTTTGAAAAACACCACTGAGAATTTCAGAGATGGAAGAAACTTTATATTTATCTTGTTCAGAAAAATCATTTTTCGTTCTTGAAGAAAAGAAAATAAACCCTGAGACAGTACCAGTAGATTTAATAAGCGGCACTGTTAGACTTGATTTATAACCTTCTTTTAGAATTAATTCAGTTGACAATGAATTTGGATTTTTTTCAAGATGCTCTTCTAAGTTATTTATAATTCGAGGTTTTTTAGTTCTTACAATATTTTTTAGGGAATCTGACTCAGTAATGCAAATAGTAAAGCCTTTTTTTAAAAATATATTTTTGTTGCTAGAAACACTTAAGTTAGCAACGACTTTATCTTTTTCAAGAGTTGCAAAACCTATTCGATCAAAATTTAAGTATTTTTGAAACTTTTTATTTTCAAAAAGTTCGGTTAGAGTTCCTTCAATATTATATCCTTTTAGAGAAACTGATATTGCATCATCTAGAACCTTTAAATTTTTCTTTAATAACTTAATATCTTCTAGTGTAGAATCTATATAAGGGGTATTTGATTTAGTTACTTCAAAATCATAATCCTTATTTGGAATTTTGTTTAAATATTCAGAGATTTTTTTACTAAAGTAATTTAATTCAATTATCTGGATGACTAAAAAAACAACTAAAAATAGGATTGATCCTAAAAATATATAATTTCTTGTATCTCTAAGATTAATGATATCTGATCGAAGATCTTGCCTATGATTTTGATAGATTTGAGTATATTCATCTAATGTGTTTTTTATAGCTTTAGGATCAATATTTTCTCTGCTATCTAAATTTTCTATATGACCTTGAATTTTTTGTATGATTTCAGGCGCCTTAATAAACTCATAATTTTCATTATCTTTCAAATCTTTTAATGATGAAATAATAAGACTACATAAATCAATATTTTCATTATGAACTTCCTCCATTAGATATGTTCTTAATTTTAAAATTTCTAAAATTTGTGTCTTTTTGGTATATATATCCGAAGAAAAGTTGCTTAGTTCAAGCATTTTTGTATTTTTTTTTGAAATTTCTGAATCTAAAATTTGGATTGTTCCCATGGAAACAAGGAATAAAATAAAAACTATTATATATTTTTTCAATTTCATAATTACCTCCTGATTATTTAATATTTTTAAGTATTATAAGACTTAAAAATTTTAATTAATTTTCTAGTTACATTTATGATACAATATTATTATAGAAATTTCAAGTATTATTAGAAAATATTAATTAAATTAAAATAATTTAAGATTGATTTTTTATTTAAGTAAATGTATACTTATATATAAATAATTAGTTTCAAAAATGGGAAAATAAGAGGTTATCTAAAAAATATTAATAAATTTAATCTAATTTGCTTTGTATTACCCGGGCGAAGGTCCTTTGGCCTTAATATTATTAATTACCTTAAAATGATAACCGTTTTTAGTGCAAGGGCAACCGACGTTTGACCTGAGGTAAGAAGTATATAGGTAGTTGAAAAACTATATAAAGAAAATATGATGTTACCCACAAAGTTATTAACAAATTCAATCTAATTTGATTTGTATTACCCGGGCGAAGGCCCTTCGCCCTTACAATTATGGATTACTTTATAATGATGACAGTTTCTACTGTAAGGGCAAACGGCGTTTGCCCGGGT
>JBNJFI010000003.1:0-73070 GCA_051746725.1 Fusobacteriota bacterium | reverse complement strand
TTTTATTTGTTTTATAATTTGATTTAATATTTCATTTTTACTTATGGAGCTTAAATTAAACCAACTAATTTCATCATCCTTTTTAAACCAGGTATATTGTCTTTTGGCATATCTTCTTGAATTTCTTTTGATTAATCGCTTGGCTTCTTTCAAGGTTGTTTTCTCCTCAAAGTAATCAAATAATTCAGTATATCCTATAGCTCTAATTTGATTTAAACCCTCACGATAATTATCATATAAAAATCTAGCTTCATCTAATAATCCTGAGTCAAACATTTGTTCTACTCGAATATTTATTCGCTTATATAATTCTTCTCTATCTCTAGTTAAAGCAAATTTTTTAAACGAATAATTATTATTTTTAATATTTTGTTTTCTTAATATACTAAATTTTCCACCAGTTAATTTACAAACTTCCAAAGCTCTTATTACACGTCTTTTGTTATTTGGATGTATTGCATTAGCTGATTTTATATCTAACTTTTTTAATTCATCATGCAGATCTTGTTTTTCTCTATTATACATCTTTTCACGTAACTCTTCATCTGAAGTAGGAAGATTAGATAGACCCCTTGTTATTGAATCTATATATAATCCGGTTCCACCAGCTAATATAACATTTTTATTTTTGTCTTCTAATTTATTTAAGATCGCATCAACCCTTTTTTGATATTCTCCAACTGAAAACTTATAAGTAGGTTTAACAATACTTAGCATATGATGTTTTATCTTATTCATCTCTGAATCATTTATTTTAGCTGTTCCGATATCCATATATTTATATATCTGCATCGAATCTGCAGATATAATATCGGCATCGAATTTTTTTGCTAATTTCAAAGATAATTCAGTTTTTCCAACCCCTGTTGGACCACATAGAACAATTCCATTCATAAAATTCTCCTTAACTTATTATTCAACAAATTCAAATCTAAATCCAGCAATTGTGATCATATCACCATCTTTAACTCCGTGTTCTCTTAATATATCTTCAAATTCTTGTTTTCTTAATATTTGTAAAAATCTAACTTTATCTTTATCTGTATTTTTGAATATATATTTATCAAGAACTTCTTTTACTTTTTTGCCTCTTACTTCATAGCCATCATGCGTTTTTTCAATTATCCAATTTTGTTTTTGTTCTTCTTTTTCCTTTATTAATTCTTTAGCTGATTTTTCTTTACCTAGAGGCTCTACTTTTATATCTTTCATCATTTCATAACTATCATATAAAACTTTTTTTAATCCATCTTTTAAGATAGCAGATATGGGATAGACTTTTACGCCTATTTCATCTAAAAAACTTTTTAATTTATTGTAATTTTCATCATCTGGTAAAAGATCCATCTTGTTTGCTAAAACAATCTGCTTTTTTTCTGATAACTTTTCACTATAATTTTTTAATTCTTCATTAATTTTCTTGAAATCTTCAATTGGGTCTCTTCCTTCAATTCCAGAGACGTCAATAATATGATATATCATTTTACATCTTTCAATATGTTTTAAAAATTTATCACCTAAACCAACTCCCGAGTGAGCACCTTCAATTAATCCTGGTATATCAGCTATAACAAAACTATTTCCTTCTCCTAAGTTTACAACTCCTAATTTAGGATCCAAGGTAGTAAAGTGATAATTACCAACTTTAGATTCAACTGCAGAAACCACATTTATAAAACTAGATTTTCCTACATTTGGATATCCAACTAAAGCAACGTCTGCTAACAGCTTTAATTCCAATTTCACCTTTAATTCTATCCCTTTTGTTCCACTTTTAGCTATTTTAGGAGCTCTATTCGTAGAAGTTTTGAAGTGAGTATTTCCTGCTCCCCCTTTTCCACCTTCTAAAAATAATCTAACTTCATTTTGCTTATCCATATCTACTAACAGTGTTCCATCTTCAAAATCTTTTATTACAGTTCCAACTGGAACCTTTATTATCTTATCTTCTCCTTCTTTTCCTTTCATATTACTTCTTTGACCACTTTCTCCATTGGTCGCTTTAAATTTTTTTCTATATTTAAAATCAATTAAGGTATTAATATTAGGATCTGCCTTAATTAATATAGAACCTCCATTTCCACCATCTCCACCGTTTGGCCCGCCAAACTGAACATATTTTTCTCTTCTAAAAGTAGCAATACCATTTCCACCATCTCCACTTTTTAAAGTTACTACTGCTTCATCTATAAACATTTTTTCCTCCTATTTTATTTCATATAAATTTAAATTTTAAAACATCTTAAGATAATTTAAAATTTAAATCTATATTTTTTTAGCATTTAAAAAGTCCAGCTATTAGCTGGACTTTTATATCTCTATTTATCTTTTTGGATAAACTTATCTTTCTGGATAAACGCTTACTTTTTTTCTTTTTCTGTTTATTCTTTCAAATTTAACATATCCATCTACTAAAGTAAAAAGAGTATCATCTTTAGCTCTTTTAACATTAGTTCCAGGATGAAATTTAGTCCCTCTTTGTCTTACTATTATATTTCCAGCTTTAACTTTTTCTCCTCCAAATTTCTTAACTCCTAAGTATTGAGGATTACTATCTCTAGTATTTTGAGTACTCCCAACACCTTTTTTATGTGCAAATAATTGTAATTTTATTTTAAACATCTGTTACCTCCTTCTCAATTAACTTCATATGATTAGGATGTTCTTTTTCAATCTCTTTTAAAGTAATTCTCAATGTCTCAAGTAATGCATTAAGTTCCCTTTCTTTATCAGAAATATTCACCCCACTAAGATCTAAATATAAAAATCCATCTCTCATCTGCAACTCTGGTTTTAGATTTAAATATTCTAAAATTCCATAAGCAGTATGCTGAATAACAGCAGATACTGCAGCACAAACTATGTCTTCTCCTTTTACTGCATACCCTGCATGTCCTTCACCATAAAATTTAAAAATTTTTCCATTTTTTTCTACTAAAAATATCTCAACCATTATGCTTCGATTTTATCGATTTTAATAACTGTATAAGGTTGTCTATGACCTTTTTTAGTATGTGTTGATTTCTTAGGTTTGTATTTATAACTTATTACTTTTTTGTTCTTACCATGTTCTACAACCGTTGATTTTATTTTTGCTCCTTCTACAAATGGTGTTCCTACTTTTAAATCTCCATCTTTAGAAATAAGTAAAATTTCATCTAAAATAACTTCTGCGTCTACATCATAAGATAGCTTTTCTACTTTTACCGTACAACCTTCTTCAACTTTGTATTGCTTTCCTCCAGTTTTTACTATTGCGTACATTGCTTCACCTCCGAATATTATCTCGCCAGTTTTCTAGGTGCTATCTAAAAGACCATAACTGAGCGGTAGTTTGATTCTATCATATTAATTTGGAAAAGTCAATTAAAAATTGAATGTTCCCGAAAGACTCATGAAATCATCAGAATCAGCTGTTAAATTGAAATCCAAAAAAGGTAAATTTAATCCAACTCCTCCAGTTACAATCCTTGTATCCTCATCTGATATATCTTCTCCATATGCTCCTGCTCTTAAAGAAAACAGACCTAGAGATCCTTCTGCCCCAACATGGGTAATTTCTTTTCCATTATCAGGTTTTTCTAAATCCGCCGCAACTCTTAAAGAAAATATATTAATTAATGGAAATTTAAAAGTTACACCAGCTCCATATATTGTAGCTTTTTCTAATGATGGATAATTTACTTCATCTAAGCTAGTGTAAGCATTTCTTCTAGTTACTCCAACTTTAGCATTTAATATATCAATGTCACTTAATGTTATTAAAGCTCCTACATCTGCTCCAAATCCATTCTCTGCATCCTTAGAGCTATGATTTGTAGTTATATTTAAATCATTAGCATCATCATTTATAGATACATTTGCTATGTCTTCTTTAGCATATAAATATTTTCCTGTAACTCCTAATGATATACTTCCTAAAACTGGTGGATCAAAAACTTCAAATCCACTTCCAAATAAGCCTTGAGCTAATAATTTATTATTAGCCGTTCCCGCAGGAATACTGAAAGATCCTTCACTAGTAGTTCTATCTACTCTTGAAGAATTTATGGAAAATTCATTATCTAAAATAACTCCTGCCGCAAAACGTGATAAATTTAAAGATAACATACCATTTACCCGTGCATTCATATTTTCTGGAAGTTCCAATTCACTTAATTTTTCAGCTTTTTTGATAGAATCTTCTTCATCTTCTAATTCATTAACTGTATCAATAAAATCTGAAATCTGAGTTAACTCTTCTGGGTTAACTTGTCCACCTAGATTAACATTTAGTCCTAATAAACTAGTTTGAGTAAGTCCAGCTGGATTCCAATACAAAGCACTAGAATCATCTGCAATAGCTGTGAAAGCTCCTCCCATTGCATGGGCCTTTGCTCCATATTTACCTGCAGAAAAACTCAATGTTGAGAAAATCATTAATAATGTGATTCCTAAAATTTTCTTTTTCATAATATACCTCCATTTAATTTTTTTTTATATTTAATTCTGTTAATTCTTTTTTTAACTCTTCAACTTTATCCAATCTTTCCCAAGGTAGATCAATATCCGTTCTTCCAAAATGTCCATATGCTGCAGTTTTTCTATAAATAGGACTCTGTAAATCTAAATCTCTAATTATAGCTCCAGGTCTTAAATCAAAAATTTTTCTAACCGCTTCTTCTATCTTTTTTGAGCTTACCTTTTCAGTCCCATGAGTATTTATTGATACAGATACTGGCTCTGCAACACCTATAGCATACGCAAGTTGAACTTCACATCTATCTGCTAATTCAGCTGCTACAATATTTTTAGCTACCCATCTAGCAGCATAAGTTCCAGATCTATCTACTTTAGTAGCATCTTTTCCAGAAAAAGCACCACCACCATGTCTTCCAACTCCACCATAGGTGTCAACTATTATCTTTCTACCAGTTAAACCAGCATCTCCTTTAGGTCCGCCTACAACAAATCTTCCAGTTGGATTAATATAATATTTAATATCGCCTTTATCATACTTTTTGGGTATAATCGGATTTATAACTTTTTCTATAATATCTTTTTTGATTTGATCTTGTTTTACTCTTTTGCTATGCTGAGTTGAAACAACAACTGCATCTACTTTAATCGGTTTTCCATTTTCATACTCAATTGTTACCTGAGTCTTTCCATCAGGTCGTAAATAATCCAGGAGTTTATTTTTTCTCACAAAGGCTAAACGTCTAGCTAATTTATGAGCTAAAATTATTGGCAACGGCATATACTCTTCTGTTTCATTAACTGCATAACCAAACATAAGTCCTTGATCTCCTGCTCCTAAAGCCTCAATATCATCATCGTCCATTTTTCCTTCTTTAGATTCCAAAGCTTCATCTACTCCTTGAGCTATATCAGGAGATTGAGAGTGAATGGAATTTAATATAGCACAGGTTTCATAATCAAAACCATATTTTGCTCTGGTATATCCTATTTCTTTAACTGTTTTTCTTACTATTTCCTGTATATCAACATAACATTCTGTTCTTATTTCTCCTCCGACCATTACTAGACCTGTTGTCAAAAAAGTTTCGCAGGCAACTCTTGCCTTTGGATCTTTTTCTAATATTGCATCTAATATTGCATCAGATATCTGATCAGCCATTTTATCTGGATGACCTTCTGTTACAGATTCTGATGTAAATAAAACTCTATCTTCTTTCATTCATATCCCTCCAAAAAATTTTCTTATTTAATTCACTTTCATCTAATCTACTTTTACTTAATTCTCATTTATTTAAATCATCTTTATTTAAATTAACAACAATATTATAACTAAGATAACCTTTTTTGTCAATTATTCTATTTAGAAATTTAAAATTTCATTATAAATATTTCCATGGCAGTTTCTATATCAATTTTTCCTGATTTTATAGATAACTCTACTTTTAATAGATCATATAAAATTCTCTGGTAATCTTGAATCTCCATGGTTTTATCTAATGATTTTAAAGCCATAAATATAGCATAAGGATGTCCAGATATATATTTTTTTATTTCAGGATAATATTTATTCTGATAAACATTGTATTTATATGTCCTTTGAATCAATCCTTGATCTTGTAATAACTTTAGCTTTAACGACATTTTCATCTTTTTAAAAAAAAGGTACAAAAATAACATATAACTTTTTTCTTGTCTTAAAAAAGAGATTAAACCATTTTTCTTTCCTTTTAACATGTTATCTATAAGTTCAAATATACTATATTCTACACTGATATTTATAATGTTTTTAATTTTATCTATTTTAAATTTTTCTCCATCTAAATAATTTTGAATTTTTTTTATTTCTGTTTTTATATTAGTTATATCTGTTCCTATCATTTCCATTAAATCATGAGCTTGGGGGCTTGTTATTTTTAACTCAGATTTTATAAAATTAATTACTTCGAAATTTTTTTTATCATTTTTAACTTCTATTATTTTACCTAATTTCTTTGCTCTTTTTACAGCATATTTAGAAAACTTTTTATTTTCGGTGGAAAAATCTATGATAACTTCTTTGTTGTTAAAATTAAACTTTTCCAATCCTTTTAAAAAACCTGTTATTTTTTTTATTTTTTCTGTTCGCTTTAATATCAGAAATTTTTTTCCACCAAATATAGAATCAGTTGAAATCTCTTCTATAAAGTCTTCTTCCTCCCCTTGAGAAACATCATATACTTTTTTTATTAAACCTGGATTATTTTTTTTAATTTTTGATGTCAGTTTATCATATTTGATTTTTCTATTTTTATCACCTACTAAAAAATATATCATCTAAATCCTTCTTTCTCTGTATTTAAAATCTGTATTTAAACTCAGTCAGTTGTTTTATCTATATGAAATCTATTTTCCAAAGTTTTTTGGACAATAGCAGCAAAGTCAACATTTTTATGCATAATTAGTGGTATTATTATTCTTATTTTATCATTTGTTATTATTTCAAGAGATGTAGTTGGGGTCTTCATTCCAGGAGGCAACATATGTTTTAAGGTAACCTTTTTTATATTATCTAATTCTATCTCCACTTTTTTATATAAAATTTTTCTATTTTCTAAATCAATTACTATTTTATATTCAAAAATCATATATAAAAAAGACAATCCAAAAAAGATAATTAATATTGATACCAAAGCCATAAATCTTGAACCATTTTCCATATTCTTATAAAAATAAAAGCTCCCTAGTAATAATAAATTTATACCGACAACTGCCCATAAAAATTTCTTTCTAAAATTCAAACCAAATTTATATTTTTTTTTCGAGATATTGATTTCTTTATTTCTTAATTTTTTTTTAAATCGTTTAAAAAACATTATTCCCTCCTATACTAAAAGAAGGGGCCGTATATACGTCCCCTCCTCTTTTATTCCCACTCTATTGTCGCTGGTGGTTTTGAACTTATATCATAAGCCACTCTATTTATTCCTTCTACTTCATTTATAATTCTATTAGAAACTCTTTCTAGTAAATCGTATGGCAATTTAGACCACGTAGCTGTCATAAAATCAGTAGTATCAGCTGATCTTACTACTGCTGTATATTCATAAGTTCTCTCATCGCCCATTACTCCAACTGATTTTATGGGAAGCAGCACTACAAATGCTTGACTAACTTTATTATATAGATCCGATTTCCATAATTCTTTTATAAAAATATCATCGGCATTTTGTAAAATTTCTACTTTTTCTCTATCCACAGCGCCTAAAATCCTAATCCCCAAACCAGGACCAGGAAATGGATGTCTATCAACCATTTCCTGGTCGATTCCTAACTCTCGTCCTACTTTTCTAACTTCATCTTTAAATAGCTCTCTAAGAGGCTCTAATAACTTCAAATTCATCTCTTCAGGTAATCCTCCAACATTGTGATGACTTTTAATCGTTGCCGAAGGTCCTTTTACAGATTGAGATTCGATCACATCTGGATATATTGTTCCTTGGGCTAAAAATGTTGCATTTTCTATCTTTTTTGCCTCTTCATCAAAAATTTCTACAAATTCATTCCCAATTATTTTTCTCTTTTTTTCTGGATCTGTTACTCCTTCAAGTTTATCAAAAAATCGAGACTTAGCATCAACCATATCTATATTTATATCAAAATGATTGCCGTAAGTCTCCATAACTTTTTTGGCCTCATCTTTTCTCATTAACCCAGTATCCACAAAAATACATGTTAATTGATCTCCAATAGCTTTATGTATTAAAACAGCAGCAACAGAAGAATCAACACCACCAGATAATCCCAAAATAACATTCTTATTTCCAACTTTTTCTTTTATCCTTTTCACTTCATTTTCAACAAAGTTTTCCATAGACCAATTAGCTTTGGCATTAGCAATATTAAAAACAAAGTTTTTTAATAATTGATCTCCATAAGTTGAATGTGTAACTTCAGGATGAAATTGAACCGCATAAATATTTTTATTGATATTTCCCATTATTGCAATGGGAGAATTTTCAGTATATCCTAATATTTCAAAATTATTAGGCATATCTGTAACATGATCTCCGTGACTCATCCAGATTTGAGAATCACTTTGTACGCCTTTCAAAAAAGGTATCTCTTGTTTATCTTTATTTATTTTTAATTTTGCTCTTCCAAACTCTTTTTTTAAAGCTTTTTTGACCTTTCCACCCATATGATCAGTTATAAGTTGCATTCCATAACAAATCCCTAATATAGGTATGCCAATATCATAAATTTCTTTTGAAATATTTGGAGAATCTTTGCCATATACAGACGCAGGACCTCCAGATAAAATAATAGCTTTTGGATCCCTTTTTTTTATTTCTACCAACGATAAATTATAAGGAACTATTTCAGCATATACTCCCATTTCCCTAATTCTTCTAGCTATGAGTTGATTATACTGTGAACCGAAATCTAAAATTAATATACTATTTTTATGCATCTATCCTCCAATTATACATTTTTTTGTTTCTTCAGGCTTGTGCTTTATATTATGTTTTGATTTTATATATCTAACTGTACGTGTTTTCCCTCGTATTAGTAGTGAATACGTTGTTATTATATCTCCACTTTTCTTCATTCCTTTTAATAAATCTCCATTGGTTATTCCAGTAGCTACAAAAACAACTTGCTCATCTTTAACTAAGTCATCTAGTTTCAAAACTTTATTTACTTCAATTCCCATATCTTTGCATCTAGAAATTTCTGTATTAGATATCTTATCATTTTCTAAAGATATCCCTTTGACTTCACTACGAGTCTTTAACCTGGCCTGCATATCGCCATCAAGAGCACGCATTGCAGCTGCAGAAATGACGCCTTCAGGAGCTCCTCCAATCCCATATAAGAGATCTACATCCGAGGTCTCTAAAGCAGCTAATATAGATCCAGCAACATCTCCATCGGTAAATGCCATAACTTTTAACCCCATATTTTGTAGATCTCTTATAACTTGTGAATGTCTCGGTTTATCTAAAATAACAACAGACATATCTCTGAGATCTTTTCCTATTTTTTTTGAAATATTATTTATATTATCCTCTAATGGTAAATTTAAATCTATAGCTCCTCTAGCATTTGAACCAACTATTAATTTTTCCATATACATATCAGGAGCCTCTAAAAAACTTCCTCGATTTGCAACTGCCATAACAGCCAATGCATTTGGCTGTCCTTTTGCTGTCATTTTAGTCCCTTCAATAGGATCAACAGCGATATCTATTTTAGTTTTAGCACCTTTTTTTCCCACCTCTTCTCCTATAAATAACATAGGAGCTTCATCAATTTCTCCTTCACCAATTACAACTTTTCCATCGACATCAATTTTATTGAGCATTGACCTCATAGCATTTACAGCTGCTTGGTCTGCACTTTCTTTATCTCCACGCCCAATCCATTGCTCCGAGGCTAAAGCTGCAACTTCTGTAACTCTAGCAAATTCAAGTGCTAAATTTCTTTTCATTATTATGAATTCCTCCTAATTATTTTCTATCATTTAACCTTTTATTTATAGCATTTTGTCTTTCTTCACTACTTTTTAAAAAGTTCGTAATTTTATCTTCAAATTTTCCAGAGTCATGTTTTTGACTTTCAAGATTTAAAGATCCGGTTATTTTTTTCTTTTTTTTCTTTTTCTTTATAGCTTTAATAGATAAATCAATTTTCCCTCCATCTTTAATTGCTAAAACCTTAACCTTAATCTTTTGTCCCTCTTTTAAAAAATCTGAGATATCTTCAACATATGAAGAATCTACTTCAGAAATATGAACCAACCCTGTTCTGTTATTTCCTAAATTTACAAATGCACCAAAGTTAGTTAACTTTTCAACTTTACCCTTTACAATATCACCTTTTTTAATTGCCATTTACCTTTTTTCTCTCCCTTCAGAATCTTCTTTTTTTGTTTTCAAAACACGATAAATTTTTTCGTTTTCTTTAACCATATATAATTTTTCCCGTGCTATCTCTTCCATTATATCTAATTTCTTGATATTTTTCAAATTTTTTTCTAAATTTTCTTTTCTCTCCTCCAATTTTTTTATATTTTGTTGTTTCTTTTCTATGGTAATTTTGTTATTTCTCAAATCTTTATATATCAATAACGTATCAAAAGCAATATGGATAACAAATATAACTATTAAAATATTTAATATTATAAAAAGTTTTTTTTGTTTAGTATTCATTTCATTCTCCCTCTTTACTAGTCATCATTTCAGTTATATTTTTAGTTTTTTCCATATCAATATCCGATAAAAATTCTAAAATTGGTGCAATATTCTCTGTATCCATATTCTCTAAAACTTTAGCTACAATTTCATTATCTATATTTTTCATTATATTGGCCGCTTTTTCAGCCTCCATCTCAGAATAAATTTGAGCAAATTTATTTATATTTTCTTCCTTGGCCTCATAATCAAATTTAAATTCTTCTAATTCTTTTTGACTTTCTTCTAGTTCTTCTTCTCTTTCTTTTAGTTCTTTTTCCTTTTCATCTAATTCTTTGGACCTTTCTTGTATTTCTGCCTTTAGTTCCTTTAGATTTTCTTCTTGGATGATTAGTTTTCTTTTTTGAGTTTCTAATATCTCTTGATATTGTGAAGTTCTAGCTTCTAACCTATCTTCTTCTGACATATGTAAAGTTCGGCTATATTTTAAATATTGTCCAACATATGGCAATCTTCCCACTGATGAATCAGCAGGAATTGAATTTCCTATATTTAATATACCTATTATATCTAAAAACACAACTGCACTTAATAGTGTTATTATAAACATAATAAACAAAAATATTGTATATAAAAAATAACCTTTTTTATTTTTAGCCATTGTCATTACTCCTATTATATTTACTTGTATTTATTTCATCCAAAAAAGTTTGTTCTTTCTTTTTCTGTTTTTCTTTATACTTATTATAATCTTTTTCTTTTAATTTTTTAAATATTTTTTCTTCTTTATTGGCTTTAATTAGTTTTTCCTTTACCTCAGAATATTTTTTATCTAACTTATTTATTTCGTTTGTAATCCTTAAATTCTCTTTTTTATATCTTTTTCTTACATTTTCACCTTGTTTTAAAGATTGAATATCAAGTTTTCCTTTTTTTAATTTTTTAGATTTTTTTAAATAATTTTGATATTCCATTTTGTTATTTTTTAGTTTAGATTTCTCCTTTAGTAACTTAGAATTAATCTTTTCTAACTCAAGTCTGGTTTTTTTCTTTTTTTTCTCTTTAATTTCTAATGCCTTTGAATATTTAAATTTGAACATTTATCTTCCTTTTAACGCATTAATAGTATCAAGATCTAATATTTCCATTGGATCAATATCTGTTTCTAAATATTCTCCATATAAATATCTTAATTTTTCTAGACTGGTTTGCATTTTAATCATATTTTTTGTTTTTTGTTTTTTCAAGCTATCTAATAGTTCTTCATCTTCTTCGATTCTTGCGTAATATATTTCCTGATTTATTCCACTAACTTTTTCTTTATAATATATATACTCTTCTTCTAAATTTTCTAGTCTTTCTTCTATTGACTGATTTTTCTTTTTTAAATATTTTTCTTTTTCCAACTTTAGTTGTTCTAGTTGCGATCTATAGACCTTTTTCTTCTTTGTATCTTCTTCATTGAAAATCGATTCTTGAAGTTCAAATATTTTTTCATCAAGATGATTTATGTTAGTTGATAGATCAATTTCTTTTTTGATATCTTCTAATCTTGATTTATATTTTTGTATCTTATTTTGGATCTCGCTTTCATAAGAACTATTTGGAATTTCAGATAAATAATCTTTCCATAATTTAACTTTTTTAGATAATAATAGTATCTCATCTTCTTTTTCTCGAGTCAAAGAATATATGTTATGCTCTCCAATTTTTAATAATCTAGATTTTAAATTTTCATTTTCTATATTAACTAAATATTGCATTATATTAGATTTTTCTAAATTCGAATACTTATCTTCCATCATTATTTTTCTAAATAATCTTAGAAGATTATCAGGACTAATTTCTAAAATTACACTTTCATATATAATTCTAGCCTCTATATTTTCTTCTATATCTAAAGCAATAAATAATACTTCTGCTAATTTTTGATCATCAATTTTGCTATTATGCATCATTTTAATTGCTTGTTTTTTTTCAGCTAATGATAATTTATGAAGAGACTTTTCTAAAATTTCTTCTATATTTTCACTACTTAAAAAAATAATTAAACTAAGGTATTCAATTTCATTGTTTTTTCGAAATGCTGTTAAAACATCTTCGTATTCGGCTTCTCCTAATAATATTAATCCTCTATATTTTTCATAACTATCATTTTGTATATTATTATAAAATTTTAAACTTTCTTTACGTCCAAATTCTCCAATGGCTTTTTTCTGCAAAAAATAGTTGTCTGATAATAAAAACTCCTTTGGAGAGTCATATTTACATATCAAGTCTGCTAATCTTTTTTGATTATTTCTCGATAGACTATTTATGCCTTTTAACAAAAAAGTTTTATATTTTTCATAATTTTCTTCATTAATTTTAGAAATATAGTTATCTAATAATTTAAAATTGTTAGATAAAGATCGTCTTAACCATTCATGATCTAAGGTTTCAAAGTAATCATATGTTAAATCAAAATATTTATTTAAACTTTCAAAAAATATCTCATAATCTTTATTAAAATTAATTAAGTTTAGTATATTTTTTAGATCTTTTTTGAAAGCGACATTTTCAAATAACTTCTTCAGTTGTTCATGAGTCAGATCCAATTCTTCATTGGAATATATTCTAAAAAAATCTTTATAATTTTTATTTTCAATTAATTTATACAATATTTCATTTTTTATTTTTTTTTCATAATCAAAATTATCATAATTTAAGCTTTCCTCTATTAATTCAGATTTTAATTTATTATTAGAACTTTTCAAAGAATTTTCAATTAATTCTTTCATTTTAGGATAATTATGATTCTTTAGTGTATTCATAGCTAGCAATCTTAAATCCTGCTCATAATTTTCACCTCTAAATATATCTATAAGTTCTTTATATTCATTTTGGGATAAATTATCTTTCTGATTTACTTGTTTTACCTGTTCTTTAGTTGTTATTGGGTCATTACTACATCCAAATATAAAAAACACTAAAGCTATTCCTAACATGATTTTTTTCATAATCTACTCCTCTTTTTTTAATAATTTATTCATCTTATCCTCTGTATCATTTAATTCAGTTTTTTTCATTACATCTTGAGTTAAAAAATTCTTTACTTTTCCAATATTTTCAACAGCATAATCTGCCTTGGGATTATTCCCTTTTTGATAAGCTCCTATATTCAAAAGATCCTCAACTTCATCATAATTAGCTAATATTTCTCGTATTTGTTGAGAATTTTTTAAATGTTCATCTGATATTATCTGTGGCATGACTCTAGAAACACTTTCTAATACATCTATAGCAGGATAGTGTCCTTTTGAAGCTAACTTTCTTGATAAAACAATATGTCCATCTAAAATACCTCTAACAGCATCAGCAATAGGCTCATCCATATCATCACCTTCCACTAAAACAGTATATAATCCAGTAATAGTTCCCTTATCAGAATTTCCGCTCCTTTCTAGTAACTTAGGAAGTAAAGCAAATACCGATGGAGTATAACCTTTAGTTGTTGGAGGCTCTCCTGTAGCAAGCCCCACTTCTCTCTGTGCCATTGCAAATCTTGTTAGTGAATCCATCATTAGCATAACATCTTTTCCTTGATCTCTAAAATACTCCGCAATTGCAGTTGCTGTTAAAGCTCCCTTTAATCTCACTAATGCAGGCTGATCGGAAGTCGCTACTACCACTACTGATTTTTTTAATCCTTCTTCTCCTAAATCTTTTTCAATAAACTCACGCACTTCTCGGCCTCTCTCTCCAATCAATCCTATTACATTTATATCTGCCGAGCTATTTCTTGCAATCATCCCAAGTAATGTACTTTTTCCAACACCACTTCCTGCAAAAATACCTAATCTTTGACCTTTTCCACAGGTTAATAATCCATCAATAGCTTTTACTCCTATCGATAATGGTTTAGAAATTCTATCTCTATCCAAAGGATTAGGAGGAGGGCTTTCCAATTTTGCAGTATCAGATGTCATTATTTGTCCTTTGCTATCTATAGGTCTACCTAAACCATCTAGCACTCTTCCTAGTAATTTTTCACTAACTGGTATCTGAAGTTGTTTTCCTGTAGCTACGACTTCACACCCGTGACCTATACCGGTCATTTCTCCCAGTGGCATAAGTAATATTTTGTCCGAGCTAAACCCAACTACTTCAGCATCAATATGTTCATCTTTATTTAACATTTTAATATAACAATGTTCTCCAAGTTTCACTATTGGTCCTTCTGATTCTATTATTAATCCTATGACTCTTACAACTTTTCCATTCATATGAATTGTATCTATCTCTTCAATAGCCTTAATATATTTTGTAATATCCAAGTATTATTCACTTCCATCCTCAGTTTTCTTATTTTCATTTTTTTCTATATTTAATAATTTATTATATAAAATTTCCATTTGAGAATTAATTGAAGCATCAATAGTCCCAATGCTCGTTTCCAAAATGCAGCCTCCTTTATTTAAAGATGGATCCTCTGTGATATCAATTTCATCTACTCCTTGTATCTTAGAAATCAAATCATCTTTGATTTCTTTAATATACTCTAAATCTTCCCAATTTAAAATTATAGTTATTTTTTTACTTATAGGGATTTTCTTTATAGCTTCATCTAAATTCCTTTGAACTATATCTCGATCTTTTTCTACTTCTTTTTTTATTATCTTTTTTGCAATTTTTAGTGCCAGTTCTAAAATGTCTTTACTGTTATCTTCTAAAACCTTTTTCTTTATATTTAGCGCTTCATCTATTATAGATTGAGCGCGGATAAATAATTGTTGTCCCTTTTCTATTACTTCTTCTTCTCCTTTTTTTATTCCTTCTTGATATCCATCTTGATATCCCCTTTTTTGATTGACCTCTTTTTCATACTTAATTTTTTCTTGGGCATCATCTAATATTTGCTGAGCTTTTTTTTGATTTTCTTGTGTTTTATTAGAAATTTGTTTTTCTATTTCTGAAAGCTTTTTTGACTTTTCCTTTAACTCTTTTTCTTTTTTTTCTATTTTCCTTTGTAGTTTATCTATTGTTTTTTCTTTTTCTCTATCATTTTTCTCTTTATCAACTTCTTGTTTTTTACCATTTTTTATCATTACAGGATCTGATGTTTTTACAAGTTCCCCTTTAATTACATTAAACAATCATCTCATCCTCATTTCCTCTTGCAATAACGATTTCACCCTGATCTTCTAATTTTCTGATAGAATTTACAATTTTTTGTTGAGCTTCTTCTACATCTTTAACTCTCACAGGACCCATATATTCCATGTCATCTCTAAGCCTTTCAGACGCATTCTTGGACATATTTGCAAGTATTTTTTCTTTAACTTCCTCACTAGAGCCTTTAAGAGCTAGCGAAAGATCTTTATTTTCTACCTTACGTAATACAAGTTGAATTCCAGGATCATCCAATAAAGTGATATCTTCAAATACAAACATCTGTTTTTTGATTTCTTCTGCTAATTCTGGCTCTTGATCTTCTAGAGATTCCAAAATAGTTTTTTCCGTTCCTCTATCTACATTATTCAATATATCAACAACTGATTCTAAGCCACCTGTTGAAGTATAATCTTCTCCAGCAATAGATGAAATTTTTCTTTCCAATACTCTTTCCACTTCACGGATCATTTCGGGAGAAGTTCTATCCATTAATGCAATCCTTTTAGCAATTTCAGATTGTTTATCCTCAGGTATTTCCGATATTATCTGAGCAGCCTTTTCAGCTGATAGATAAGAAATTATCAGAGCAATTGTTTGCGGATGTTCTCCAGATATAAAGTTTAAAATCTGTCTTGATTCGGTTCTTTGAATAAAATCAAATGGTTTAACTTGAAGAGAACTAGTTAATTTTTTTATTACACTTAAAGCTCTATCTTCTCCCATGGCTTTTTCTAAAATATCTTTAGCATAACTTATTCCACCTTGAGAAATATATTGTTGAGCAACCATTAATTCATTAAATTCTTCAAAAACTTTATCTTTTGTTTCAGAGTCAATTTTATGTAATCTTGCAATTTCTAATGTTAATTGTTCTATTTGATCTTCCTCTAAGTGTTTAAAAACTTCAGAAGCAATATCCTGACCTAATGATATCAATAATATTGCGGATTTTTGTTTTCCTGTTAGAGTATCATTCTTTTTTGCCATAATTTCACTCCATTTCCTTATTCTTCAGTCAACCACGTTTGTATTAAATTAGCAACATCTTCTGGTTGTTTTTTTGCTAATCCTTTTATACCTTCTTCTTGTTCTTTTCGTTCTTGCTCTTCAACGGATAACTGTTCGCCTAATATTCCTTCTGTTTCAAAGTCTGGAATCATCTCTTCCATTTCACGTTTCTCTCTTTCTCTTAATTTCTTTTCAGCAATTTTTCTTCTAATAAATGTAATTAATCCAAATAAAACAGCTAACCCAATTATTATAACTACACCAAGCAATATCCTTTGTTGTAATTTTTCTCTACTTTCAATCTCTTCTTGAAATCTATCTATTGTTTCAGTATTAAATTCTATAGCTGTAACATTAATTGAATCTCCTCTATTTTCATTAAAATTTATTGCATTTTTTACCATATTTTCAAAATTTACTTTTACTTCCTCAGTAAATTCGCTATTATTAAAATAATTTGCTTTTTTGTTTAAAACTATTGAGGTTGTTAATCTTTTTATGACACCTGTTGATTTTTCAAAAGTTGTGTTAGTTTTATTCATCTCATAGTTTACTGTGTTTTTTTCTTTAGAGTATCCGTTTTCTCCATCTTCAGAATCTTCACCTACATACCCAGGGACATTGGAATCAGTCCCAGGAACTCCTTGAGAATTCTCATCTGTATCACTTCTAACTTCCTCTTTTTCAACCTGTTGACTCCGAATTAAACCTTGAGCTATTTGATCTCCAGATATAGTAGGGGTAGTATATTCTTCTTTGACCATAGATTGTTTATCAAAATCCAGTTCTGCTGAAACTTTCACCCTATAATTCCCACCACCAAGAGCACTTAAAACTCCTTTGATATTTCTTTCTAACTCTTTTTCTATATTTTTTTGTAAATCTAACTTTTTATTAGAAGCTTCAACACTGCTATCTTCTTCAAACTCAACCTGATCAGATAAAACATTTCCTTCTGTATCAATAACCTCTATATTATCTGTATGAAGATCTTCAACTGCACTTAAAGCCAATAACATAATACTTTTAACGTTCTCAGGTTTCAAAGATTCAAATGGTTCTAATTGAACTAAAATCGATGCTTTAGCATCAGTCTTTTCTTCTGCAAAAACTGATCCATTGGAAGGTGTTATTGTCACAGAAGTTCGCTTTATTTTACTCAAATTAGATATAGTTTTTTCTAGTTCTCCTTTTTGAGCCCGCAAAAACATCATCTCTTTATCAAATTTTGTAGCTCCTATTTTAGTATTATCAAAAATTTCAAATCCTACACTTCCCCCTGTAGGCAGAGCACCATCTCTAGCTAAGTCCAGTCTTGCCGAATATTTCTGCTCCTCTGGAACTTCAATTGTTGAACCAGAAAATTTATATGGTATCCCTGATTTATCCAAATTTTCCCTTACTTTAGCTGCATCTTGTGCTGTTAATTCTGTAAACAAAGGAACATAATTTACTCGGTTAGAAGCTATAGATAAAATAATTACAAAAATTAAAAATAATCCTACCCCAGCAGAAATTATGATCTTTTGAGCTTTATTTAGTTTATTCCATATTTCTAAAAAACTTTTTTTTATCTTCTCAAACCATTCCATTTAACTCCTCCAAATTAAACTTGCATTCTTGCAAATTCCTTATATGCATCTACAATTCTATTTTTTACTTCAACCACAAAAGAGATTGCGGTTTCAGCTTTCTGCCCTGCAATCATCACTTCATGTAAGTTATTAGATTTTCCAGTTAGAAATGCTTGATTGGCCTTATTTGCCGATTTTTTCAAATTATTAGCACTTTCTAATTCATTATTTAAAATATCACCAAAATTTTCATCATTTTTTTTAACGTTCTTTTTTTGATTTAATTTTACTAGGTCCTGAATTCCAAGGTTGTTTATCTTCATTAGATCTTATCCCCCCTACTTTTTATAAAACCTATTATTATTTATTTACCTATATTCAAAGCCGCGTTAGCCATTCCCTTTGCATTATTTAATACTGTTACATTTGCTTCATAAGCTCTACTAGCTGTAATCATATCAGTCATTTCTTTTACTACACTAACATTCGGTTTCATTACATATCCATCTTCATTTGCATTGGGATGTCCTGGATTGTATTCTTTTTTGAAAGGAGACTTGTCCTCAACTATTTTTTTTACTCGAACACCATTTCCTACTTGCATTTCCTTAGAAGAATTATCATTCATTGGAATTTGAAAACTTTTTTTAGTTCTTTGCTCAAAAACCACATTTTTTTTTCTATAAGGTTCTCCACTTTCTGTCACTGTGGTATCAGCATTTGCAATATTCTCAGATATTACATCCATTCTCAATCTTTCTGCAGTTAAACCTGATGAGCTTATATTCATCATATCAAAAACTCCCACTTAGATCACCACCTTTTCAAAAGAATTATTTAGTTTTAATTACTGTATTTAATATTCTAAATTCCTGAGTTAATCTTCCTGTTGCAAATTTATATCGGATATTATTCTTTGCAAATTCTGCCTGCTCTTTTTCAATATCTACGTTATTTTTATCATTTCGCATCTTTGTGTTTTGCTCTGTAATTAATTTTGGTTTAACATTTTCTAAATTTGTTTCTGGATTTATAGAAATATGTCCTTTTTGAGTTACATTTCCCGAAATAGTGGCTCCTTCATCAGAAGAAATGGCATCACTTAATATATTCTCAAATTGAATATCCTGTCTTTTGTAATTAGGAGTATTTACGTTTGCTATATTATTTGCTAATAAGTCTGATCTTTTAGAATATGCATCTAAACTTTTTTCCAAAGCTGTTATATTATTATTAAAAAGTTTCATACTTCCTCCTTTTAATTTAGGTTTTCTAATAAATATGCCACTCCAAAACCAACAAGAACCAAAATAATATCAAAAAATATATTAATACCCCAATTTATATTTTTAGGCCATATTTCTCCAATAGAAGCAATTATAAGACCTATTATAAAATACAAGGTTAATGAATGATGATTTTTTAATAATTTATCAATTATTTTAGCTAAAAATAAAACTCCAAAGATTGCTCCTATAGCTATAAATATTATCGGAATAAATTTTCTAGAATTCACAAAATAAATTATATTTTGATATTCACCTAGTAAAATCAATAACAAAGATCCAGAAATTCCAGGTATAACCATTGCTCCAGCTGCAATCCAACCACAAAAAAATAATTTCAGCAAATATAAATTATCAATTATAAAATCTGGATTTTTTGCATGTATCATATCAGTATTATCTGATTTAGAATAACTAATTAAAATTATTATAGAAAATCCTATCAAAAAAGAAAGAAACTTCCCTTTCGTTATTTCCATGTTTTTATTTGATTTTATTATAAATGGAATTGAAGACATTATTAGTCCAACAAAAAAGAAATTAGTAAATTCTGAATAATTAGAATATAAAAAACCAATTACTTTAGCAAATAAAAAAATCCCTATTACTCCACCAATAGAAATTTGAACTAAAAATTTTATATATTCTTTTCGCTTTGATTTATTTTGAAAAAACTCCCCTATTGACTCAGTTAATTGTTCATATATTCCTAAAATAAAAGCTAAAGTCCCTCCTGAAACACCTGGAATAACATTAGCCCCTCCTATTATAATTCCATTGAGAATATTTAAAGATATGTTTTTAATATTTTTCAAATCCAATCCTCTTTCTTTTTTTATTAATCGTATTTATTTAGTTTTGTTAATCATATTTATATAATCAAGAGCCATTAAATACCCATAATAAGAAAAGCCTGTTATTTGTCCTATGCATACTGGAGCAATTACCGATTTTTTTCTAAACTCTTCTCTATTATAAACATTTGATATATGTACTTCAATTGTTGGAATATCAACTCCAGATAATGCATCTCTAATTGCAATGCTATAATGAGTATGTGCTGCTGGGTTTATTATTATATAATCGATTTTTTCCTCATAAGCTTTATGAATTTTTTTTATTATTTCACCTTCGGTATTTCCTTGATAAGTTTTTAAATCGATTCCTAATTTTTCAGCATGATCATTAATCTTTGATTCCATTTGTTTTAGATTTAATGTTCCATATACATCAGGTTCTCTAATTCCTAAAAGGTTCAGGTTAACACCATTTATAATAAGTACTTCCATCGTTCCTCCTAAATTTTAATTAATTAAAATTATAATAAACTAGACTCATTTATTTCTAATTTAAACTTACATCCTAGATAATCTGCTGCTTTTTTGGAAATAACCATTCTAGACAAAAATATTTCAAAATACTCCATAACTTGAGATATTTGAGTATCTATAGATAACTTTAGTGTTATTATTTTTGATTCTTTATTTATTTTCAACCTAGAATGTATAACTGCGTAATTTACTCTATCATGAATATCGAAAGATAATTGATCAGTGCTCCTAACTCTAGATCTATGCACATCACTTTTATCTGCTAATATTAAAGCCGCTGAAATCGGACTTACTGGTTCCCCACCAAAACTTTCATCATGACTTCCTATACTTGACATTACTAATGAAATTTCTTCCATTCCCATTCCAATGTCAGATAATATATCCTTACTCAATAGAGCTCCATAATGTGGATGATTCACTCTATTAATTCCATTTCCTATATCGTGTAAATAACCTGCTATAGCAGCTAATTCACAACTTCGTTCATCATAACCTAATTCTTCTAAAATTCTCTTTGAAACTTTAGAAACAATTTTGGTATGCCGGAATCCATGCTCTGTATATCCAATTGCCTCCATACATAAATCCGCTCTTTTAATTAAAGTTTTTACATCTTCATTTTTTTGTACTTCCTCGACTGAAATCATAATTATCATCCCCTACACAAATATCAGTTTGAACTTATTTTTTCTCTGATATCTTCAATCTCTTTCAAGAATCCTTCTACATCTTGAAAGTCTTTATAAACAGAAGCAAACCTGATATAGGCTACTTCATCTAACTCCTTTAATCTTTCCAAAATTATATTTCCAACTTCATCTGTTTTTATTTCTCCTTTTAGACTTCTATCGGAAATATCTTTTTCGATATCTAATACAATACTTTCTAGTTCTTCTCTACTAAAATTTCTTTTCTCTGTTGCTCTTAATAATCCATTTAAAATCTTTTCAGAATCTAATCTTTCTCGTCTATTATCTTTTTTGATAACCATTATAGGAGTTTTTTCCATTCTTTCATATGTAGTAAATCTTTTTTGGCAATCACTACATTCTCGTCTTCGGCGAATTGCACGTCCATTTGACAAATTTCTGCTGTCAATTACTTTTATATTATCTCCGTCACAAAATGGGCATCTCATTATATCACCTACCTACCAATACAATATATATTTTATAATTAATTATATTTCTTTTTCACTTATCAAATCTAAAATTTCTTTTTCAGTTTCTGCCTCTAATAAATTTTTTCTAAAAGATTTATTTCTTATTAATCTAGAAATTCTTGCTAATATTTTTAAGTATTTATGACTATCTTTTTCTGGAGATGCAAAAACAAAAAATATTTTCGTATCTAATTCATCTAAAGAATCAAATTCAATTCCCTTTTTTGATATCCCAAAGCCAATTGTTAACTTTTTGGCGTGAGTTGTTTTAGCATGTGGAATTGCAACTTGTTTTCCAATTCCTGTACTACCTAATTTTTCTCTTTCAACTAAGGCATTATAACACTCTTTTTTATCTGTTATGTTTTCTGACTTATCCATTAAGTCGACTAATTCACTTAATACCTCTTCTTTGTTTTTAGCTTTTAAATCTAATGATATTAATTCTTCTGATATAAAGTCTGTAATTTTAAGAACGTCCATTTCCTAAATCCTCCCTAATAAGTCTTTTAATTTTATTTTAATATCTAATTGATATTGCAAATAATTTTCTAAAATTTCTATTGATCTAAAAATGTCTTGTTTGTCTATTTTTTCTTTAAATAATTTTTGAGTTTTTTTTCTTAAAACAGTGTCAAAAATATTAAAAACTCCTTTATTCATTTTTATTGCTTTTTTTATTTCCCTATACTCTATTTTACCATACTCTAAGCCAAAATAAAAGTTTTTTTCAGATGTTTTCGTAGTTTTTTTTATTTCCAATCCTTCTTGTTTAATTATTTCTAATAAAAAATTAAAAATCGTATATAATATTTTAACTTCGGTATCGATTTTATTTATATATTTTAAAACTCTGATTGTTAATTTATATAAATCTTCTCTTTCTTCTTCTTCCATCAAAACTAAATCAATTAACTTCAAGATATATGACCCATATAATATTTTATTTAAAGAACCTCTAATATTATCAAATGAATTTATCAACTGTATATCTGAAATTGTTTTCCATTTATTTTCATAAATAACAAATTCTGATATAGTCAATATATCTGCTGCTATTTTTTCTCTTTTCTTAGATTTACGAATTCCTTTTATCGACAAAGTTTGTTTTCCAAAAGTTGGTGAAAATACAATTAATAATCTATCTGCATCTTTATAATCAACTTTTTTGATAACCAATCCTTTAATTTTACTTATTTTCATATTATTCCTTTATATCAATTTGGAAATCTTTTTTATTTAATTTACTATTGATTTTGATATCAGAAAACTCTAGTTTTGAAATCAAATTATTCTCTTCATATATCTTTACTGTAGTAGGAAAATTAATTCCATTTATTTTTTTATAATTATTAAATAAAATTTTAGTTCCGTTTTCATATTCTAAAAATTTAATCTCTTCTGTTTTTTCAGATTCCTTGAGATCTCTTAAAACTCCGAGAATTTGATTTTCATTTTCATCTATTTCCTGAGTAATTATTTGTTCTAAAAGTGGATAATAAATTTTTTTCTCATTTTCTACATACAGGTACACTTCTCCCCTGTTCATTTCTGGATAAGTTATTTCCTTATAAACCATATCAGGGAATTTTAGTTTTAATTTATATTTAGTAACTGTGGTTTTATTGTTTTTTAAAGTAGTTTCAGTTGTTTTTGCATTAAATGATTCTACTTCTTTAAACTGATTCCCTAGTAAAAAAGAACTTATGACTAGAAAAAATATTATTATATGTTTTTTAATCATTCTCATTTTCTCCCTTCGTAAGTATCATTACTTCATTTAGATCTAATATATTATAAGGTAATCTAACTTCTATCTCTTTGAAAATATTGTTTTCATCATCTTCCACATTATCAACTATCCCAACTGAAATGCCTTTAGGATATATATTACTCATTCCAGAAGATATTAATTTATCACCTTTTTTGATTTTAGAATCTATGATAATATTTTGTAAACTCAACTTTTTTCCATTGTTTCCTTTTAATATACCTAGATTTTTTTCATTTTCAGTTAAAACACTTATTTTAAAATTATGTTTTGTAATTAAAGATACTTTTGAGGACTCTTCATATACATCTGTTACTCTTCCAATGATTGCATCCTTATGTAATACCGGCATATTAATTTTAATAGAATCTTTTTTACCTTTATCAATGATTAATTCCCTGTATATATCCATAGATTCTCTATATACAACATTTGCTACAATAAAATTCATATCACTTTCTTTTTTCAAATTTAATATCTCTTTTAATCTTTCATTTTCTTCTTTTAACTTTTCTAATTTTAGTTTTTCAAGTTTCAAAATATAATTTTCATATCTCAGTTTTTTATTTTCAAGTATAACTTTTTTTATGTATATGAGATCATTTAATTCATTTCGCGTTTCTTTATTTAATTTATATATTTTAGTTTTAATCGGATAGAATAATTTATTTATAAAATTTTCAATATTATCTAAATTATTTTTTGCAAAAAATAAAATGATTATTACAACAAATATTATATAATAAATTCTTCTCTCTGATTTTTTTTTATTTAACTTCATTGCTTATAATACTCTTTTGTTATTTCTAATATTAATCTTGATGAATCAATTAAATCTTTTTTTAATATATTCTCTTCAGTTGAATGAACCTTTTTCATTCCAATTCCTAGATTTGCCGTTGGAATCCCTAACTCATTATATATATTAGTATCGCTTCCACCACCAGACTTTTCAGTTATAAAATCTAAATTTATATTTTGAGATGATTTTTTTATTAACTTTAATATTTTGCTATCTTCTTTTAATTTGAACCCATTATATTGCCTGGTTATCTCATAATCTAAATTCCCGCCAAATTTTTCAGCAGTATTTCTAGAAATTTCAATAACTTTTTCAACATTTTCACCTAACCTTTTTTCAGAAAAACTACGACTTTCACCTTTTATAAAAAGTTCTTCCATTACGATATTTGTGGCTGAACCACCTTTTACTATTCCGAGATTCAGAGTAGATAATTCATCTATTTGTCCCATTTCTAATTTTGATATCGCTTTAGAAGCCATATATAAAGCATTTATACCTTTTTCAGGTTCTATTCCTGCATGAGCTGCTTTCCCTATAAATCTTAATTTTATTTCATCTTGGTAAGGAGCTTGAATTGCGACTGTTCCAGGAGAACCTGATGCATCTAGCACAAAGCCATATTTAATATCACTATATTTTTCTAGTTCTATTTCCCTAGCACCTTTTAATCCAATTTCTTCTGCAACACTAAATACTAAAAATATATCGGGGTGAGGTATATCGTTTTCCCTTATTACTTCTATCATTTCGATAATAGCAGCAATTCCTGCTTTATCATCTCCCCCTAATATTGTATCTCCTTTAGATTGGATTATATTTTTATTTTCTATTGCTTTAATGTTTTCACAGGGAGTTACTGTATCCAGATGAGCACTAAACATTATGGAATCTCCAGATCCTGGTAACCTGGCGATTATATTTCCGCAGTTTCCATTTGGTATTTTATTAGATCCATCTTCTAATATTTCTAAGTCTAAACTCTTCAATTTTTGTAATAAATATTCGGCCATCTCTTTTTCATTTAAAGAGGGAGAAGATATCTCAGCCATTTCAATGAAATTTTTTATTATTCTTTTTTGATTAATCATTTCTTCCTCCTTCACTTTAGTTTCTTATTTTTCGTCGTCCAGTCTAACTCGGATTATATCCATTTCCTGTAAATTTTCTTTTTTTATCTTAACTCTAATAGTTGTATTTGGATGAGCAGTTAATATCTCTTCATCAGTAGAAATATCAATCATTGTGGGCATAACAATTTTTATTATTTTATTATCGGTACTTACAATTTCAATTGGAGTCCCTTTTCTAATTCTATTTCTAATACCAAATTCATAAGTATTATCATCAGTTTTTTTCAAAACTTTTGCAATTAGTTTATGAGTTCTACTATATGAATTCCGCCTATCATAATTTTGCATATTTTCTGAACCACGACCATAGTAAAATCCCGAAGTAAATTTTCGATGACTAGTAGTTTCTAATTCTGTTAACCAGTCCTCATTATATCTATATCCTTCTTTTGAATAATATTTATCTATGGCATTTCTATAAATTTTTGTAACTATGGCAGCATAATAGATCCCCTTCATTCTTCCTTCAATTTTTAAACTATCTAATCCAATATCTAATATTTCATCTATAAATTTTATAGAACATAAATCTTTTGAATTAAATATGTGAGTTCCTCTTTCATCTTCAAAAACTGGAAAATATTCTCCTGGCCTTTTTTCTTCCATTAAATGATACTTCCATCTACAGGATTGGGCACAAGTTCCTCTATTGGCATCTCTGTTTGTCATATAATTACTTAATAGACATCTTCCAGATATTGCCATACACATAGCACCATGAATAAATACCTCAAGTTCTATATCTGGAACTTTTTCTCTTATCTCTTTAATTTCTTCTAGCGAAAGCTCTCTTGCTAAAATAACTCTTTTAGCTCCTAATTTTTTCCACATTTTTACACTTTGCCAATTAGTATTATTAGCCTGAGTACTTATGTTTATATTTAAATTAGTATTTGAAGATACTATTTCAAATACTCCTAAATCTGCTACAATAACTCCATCAACTTCGATTTCTTCTAGATACTTTACATATTTTACCATACCCTTTAATTCTCGGTTGTGTGGGATAATATTAAGAGTTATATATATTTTTTTATTTAGATTATGAACATAGTCAACTGCCTCTTTTAATTTCTTTTTATTAAAATTATCTGCTAATGATCTTAAATTAAATTGTTCTCCACCTAAATAAACACCATCAGCTCCGTAATGCAAGACCATTTTTAATTTTTCCATATTTCCAGCTGGCGACAAAAGCTCTGTTTTTTTCATAAATTCTCCTCTTTATTCCTTATAAATTTAATTTTAATAAAATTTTTTCTATCATCGTTGCTCTATTAAAAGGGGTTATAAAATAAAAACCATCTGCATAAGGTTTTATTTGATTTGCCAAATCTACTGCAATATCTATTCCCACTCTTTCTGCTGCTTCTCTAGACATATCTTTTTTGAATCTTTCAGAATACTTAGAAGGAATATTTATACCAGGTAACTCGTTATTCAAAAATTGAACATTTCTGTAACTTACCAGTGGCATGACACCTGCAAAAATTTTAAAACCCTTTTTCTTTTTTAGTTTTTTTAGTTGCTTTATCGGTTTTTCCTCATAAATTGGCTGAGTCAGAAAAAATTCTGCTCCAGCTTCAATTTTTTTATACATTTTTTCTAATTCGTGTTTTATATTTCTAGCATTTAAATCTAAAGCTCCTCCGAAATTATATGGATTATCTTTGAAAGTTTCTTTATTCATAGATGATACCAATTTCATCAATCCCACAGAATTAAAATTAAAAACACTTTTTATTTCACTTCGATCAGAACTAGATATGGGGTCTCCAGTTACTAAAAGTAAATTTCTAATATTTTCAACATGTCCCCCTAATAAATCTGATTTTAAAGCTATTATGTTTCGATCTCTGCAACAAATATGTGGAACAACATCAATCCCTATCTCTCTTTTTATCTTTGCAGAAATTGTAACTGAATTAACTCTTGGTTTTCCTATTGGAGAATCAGCAACTGTAATTAAATCGACATTGCTTCTTTTTAATATCTTTGCAGCCTTCATAAGCTTATTAATATCTGTGCTAAAAGGAGGATCAAGTTCTGCAGCAATAATAAATTTATCATCATCTAATTTTTTTCTAAATTCTCCCTTTTTTGACATAATTTCAATTCCAGAGGTTTTAACTTTAAATGGTTTATTTTTTTTATCTTTTGATATAGACAAATCCTTTAGTTTTGTATTTAAAACTCTTATGTGTTCAGGCGTTGTTCCACAACAACCTCCTAGAATTTTAACTCCATTTCTAAATAAAATCTCCATCCGATCTCCAAAATAATCTGCATTTTCACTATATACTGTTTTTCTATCTATTATTTCTGGAAATCCAGCATTGGGTAAGGCTGACACTATATCATCTTCAAAATCAATATTTTTAATATTATTATACATATGAACTGGTCCTGTTCCACAATTAAATCCATATATGTCGATTTCCTTCATTTTTTTAGCTTTTTTGACTAATTTTTCTCCAGATATTCCCCTTCTAGTCTGACCAGTAGTCATAAGGGCAAATTGAACAATTACTTGAGAATTTTCTTTTTTGGTTTTCAGATATTTTAAAATTGTTTTAATATCATCTAAACTACTAAAAGTTTCGAAAAGAAAAATATTAACTCCTAAATCCAAAAAAGTATTAATTATTGCTTTATATTCTTTTTCAATATCTTTTTTTGTATAATCTGCTGTTGTATTTATTGGACCAATACTTGCAGCTATAAATATATCTTTATCTCCTGTGGCATCTTTAGCTATTTTATATGCTTCTTTTAATAATTTTGTACGTTTTTCTTCTGAAATGTCAAGTGCAATACAATTTGCTAAAAAAGTATTAGTTCTAATTAACTTTGCACCTGCATCAATGTACTCTTTATGGATTTCTTTTATAAGTCTGGGATCTTCAATATTTGCTAATTCTGAAATAGTACTTTTATTATTACTTTTTATAGAATAATAAGTTCCCATAGCTCCATCAGTTATAAGTTTCCCATTTTTTTTTATATATTCTTTTAATGAAATTTCATTTTGTTTCATTTTTTTCCACCTTTATTCTTAATTAATTTTATATCTTTTTTATCTAAAAATCTATTCAAAACCAAATTATACATTGAATGTGATAATATATGAGGGGATATAGATATGGGATTTCCTGCATATGGATGAATCTGTTCTGGAAGTAATCCAGAATCGAGACTTTTTTCCTGTGCCCACTCTAATATCTTTTTTCCGCCTTCTAGATTTCCTTCTTTGATATAATAATTCCCCACAAGTAAAGTTGTAAATATCCACGGATTACCAGGGATTTTTTTTATATCTCTAGTGAGTTGATGGTATCTATCATCTGTAAATCTAGCACATCCACCTATGTCAGTTTCAATCCATAAATTTGATATCGTTTTATCTATAGTAGTTACTACTTTTTCTTTGTTTTTTTGATAGAAATTATCAAAAAAGGTCAATAAAAGTATGCTGCTATCATATTTTTCATGTTCCTCTTTGTCGATTTCTTCTGTATCATCTTTTTTGAGATCTCCATTTTTATCAATAATTATACTTGGAATATATCTTTTTTGTTTATCATTCCAAAAGTATTTATCTATTGATTCTTCTAAAGTATTTAATTTTTCATCTATTTTTTTTAAAAGAAAATCATTTCCAAATAATTCTAATAATTTTTTTGATAAAAATAATGATTCATATACAGCGACTACAGTAAAAAAATGTACTCCTTCTTTATCTTCCCAAATGTCATAGGAACTATATGGTAACTCTGTTTTAGGATTCATATATCCCAGCAAAAAACTCACTGCTCTTTTAATTAAATTTTCATATATCTCTTCTAGAAATTGAAAATCTTTAGAAATATCATAGTGATTATATAGAGCAATCAAGACAATTGCTGTTTGATCTTCCTGAATTGGCAATTGTTCTTCGTGGTTTTTATTATGCCATGAATGCCAAGTAGAAGCCAAAGCTCCATCGGGATAATATTTTGGCCAAAAAAATCCTCTTCTTTCAATAATTTCATTTAAAAATCTAAAAAAGTTCCTGGAAACCTCGGTATAACCAGCTTCATCTAGAGCCATTGCAGTGATACTTCCATCTCTAGGCCAAATATAATTATAATTATCTCTATTAAACTGAACATGCTCAGAATCAACTGAAGTTATTATTGAACCATTATTATTTATATGACTTTTTATTACCTTTAAATTATTTTTATATTGGGTTTTTAAATCTTCTTTTATATCTCCAAAATTGAGGTTCCTTTTGTTTAACCAACTATCCCACAATATATCCGTTGTTTCTAATATATTGTCTATCCCAATTTTTTTGACATAATTATTTAATCTTTTTATATCATCAAAGTTTTTCCCAGCAGCTATCCAATAATAAAAAGTTTTTTCTTCTTGAGAATCTATTTCAGCATTTAAACTAATCATGCTGTTAACTCGTCCTTGAGCAATTGTGTTTTTTTCTAACCTTCCATCTTCTGCATCTTTATAATTAGGTTCTTTTCCAACCCTAGTTTTATCAACATTATATTCGTAAATCCCTTTCTGATCAACGGAACCATTGAAAAGAAAATATCGATTTTTTTTATAATGAATTATCACATCATTTTCTGGATCATATAAAGCTGTATTTCTTACTTTTTTGCCATATAATTTTAGATTATTATGAAAAAACAAACGTACTGTTTTTTTGTCTTCATTTAAATTCTTGACCTTTATTTTTCTTATATATATATCTTTATTATGAACGATTGCTGCTTGTTCTTTTATTTGTAGTTTTAGATACTCAGATTTAGCATAAACATCAGAGATTAATGAATTTTTTTTATATTTTATTTTTTTTTCCCATTCTTCGTCCACCCACGAAAACTTATTATCAACCCAAAATCCCAATCTGTTTTTATCTGATTCTAAATGATTTTCATCTCCGACATGTGGAAAATAAATATCTCTAATATTTAAATTTAAGTCATATGTTAATAAGAAATTATTATTCCCCAATACCAATTCTCGAGACATTTATCCTACCTCTCTCTCCTTGTAAGATTTCCAAACTTAGTAATTTCATGGAAAAATCGCAATTTAACTGTTCCAACAGGACCATTTCTTTGTTTTCCTATTATAATCTCTGCTATTCCTTTTTCTTCACTATCTTCATCATAATAATCATCTCTATATAAAAATACAACAACATCTGCATCTTGTTCTATTGCACCTGAATCTCTTAAATCAGATAAAATCGGCCGTCTATCTGATCGTTGTTCAGGGGCTCTGGATAATTGAGATAAAGAAAGAACGGGGACATCAAGTTCCCTTGCTAATCCCTTTAAACTTCTAGATATTTCAGAGATTTCTTGTTGTCTGCTATCACGACCACTTCCCTGTATTAATTGCAAATAATCTATTAATATTAAATCTAATTTATTTTCAGCTTTGAGCCTTCTACTAATAGCTCTAATCTCCATGACAGTTATATTAGGCATATCAGCTACATGAATAGAAGCTTCTGCTAATCTACCAGTAGAGAGTCCAACTTTAGTCCATTCTTCTGATCCTAAATAACCATTACGTAATTTATTCAAAGGTACTTGAGATTCTGAAGATATTAATCTTTGAAATATTTGAGAATTTGACATTTCTAAACTAAATATCAAAACACTTTTATCTTGCTTCAATCCAGCATTTAAAGCTAAATTAAGAGCAAAAGCTGTTTTCCCCATACTTGGTCTAGCAGCTAATATAACTAAATCTGACGGATGAAATCCAGAAGTCATCTCATCAAATTGAGTAAATCCTGACCCAATTCCAGTAACATCTCCTTTATTTTCATATACCTGTTCTAATCTATCAAATTCATCATCTACTAAATCTTTTAATGATACTACCTCTTTTTTCTCTTTTTGTTCCGAAACCCCAAATATCATATTTTCTGCTTTGTCGAGTATCTTATCTACTCCTTCTGTTCCTTCATAAGCCATTTCTACTACTTCAGTTCCAACTTCGATTACACTTCGTAATATTGACTTTTCCTTTACAATTTTTGCATAATT
The DNA here is from genome assembly GCA_051746725.1 of Fusobacteriota bacterium. GTDB lineage: Bacteria > Fusobacteriota > Fusobacteriia > Fusobacteriales > JBNJFI01 > JBNJFI01. The sequence continues at coordinate 41,144 of JBNJFI010000003.1, read as the reverse complement.
TATAATATTTGCAGCCATAGGAACAGAATTTAACAATTCAAATATACGTTCTTCGCCACCAATTTTATCGATATTATTTTCTTTTTTTATTTTATCTATTAGCAAAACTGTGTCTATTACTTCTCCTTGTTCATATGTTTTTAGCATAGTTTCATATATGATTTTATGTGCTAATTTATAAAAATCATCTTTTTTGAGAATTTCTAAAACTCTGGCAATTGAATCTGGTTTTAGTAATATTCCTCCTAGTATTGATTCTTCAGCTTCTAAATTATATGGCAGAGTTTTTACTTTTTCCATTTTTCCTCCTAATTTCTTAACTTTCCTGTTTAAACACTTTCAATTACAACTTTTATCTTTGTTTCTACATCAGGGTGTAATTTTATTATTGCATCATAAGTTCCTATATTTTTCAGATGAGATTCTTCTAATTCAATTTTTTTCTTATCTATCTTGATTCCATATTCTTTTTTTAAACGACTTGCAACATCTTTGTTACTTACTGATCCAAATGTTTTTCCATTTTTACCAGCTTTTAATCTTAATTTGACTTGTTTACCATTTAAATTTTCTGCTTGTTCCTTTGCTTCCTGTCTGATTCTTTTCTTTTTTTGCTTCTTCATTTTTTTCTTATTTTTAAATTTTTTTAAATTCCCATCAGTTGCTTGCTTAGCTAAACCTTTTGGAATTAAATAATTTCTAGCATATCCTTCTTTTGCAGTAACAATTTCACCTTTTTTTCCAGTTCCCTTAATGTCTTTTTGTAATATTACTTTCATCTTCAATTCCCTCCTTAAAAATTTTAAAACTTATAATACTCCCTATAATAAACATAATATTATAAGATATCATCGTAACTGATATAACCATCAATGACCTTAGAAATTTATTTTTTATAACTTTTTCTAGTTTTTCATAACTTTTTCTTATACCATAAAAAATATATGGTATTTTCAATATTAGTAAAATATTTATTATATAATTATTATTATATTGCAATATATTCTTTAGAAAAAATACTAAAATATATATGAGTAATAAATAATAATTAAAATCCCACTGACTCTTCTGATCTTTTTTGAGAATAAAATAAATCATATAGTTTTCAAAAAAGAAGTATATAAAAATTATGCTTAAAAAATATTTTTCCAGAGTTTGCATTACTAATTCTATATTTTCCTTATCAAAACCAAAATTTGATACATATATATTTTGGGTTTCATTTAATATTTGTTCCATCTGATTAATATTTATTTTTATATAAAGTCCTATGAAAATAGTAAATACTAAGGAAGTTATTATCACTTTTTGATATATATTAAAATTATTTTTTTTATCTAGAAAAATAAATATAATTTCCATTCCAACATAAATAAAAATATAATGAATCACAAAATTTAAATTGAATAATAATAATATCAAAAAAGAGATTATTAAATGACCAACTAGAATATTATTCTTTTTATTAGACCTAAACTCCTTTATTCCAATTATAGGGATAAAAAACCCTATTATTGGAAAAAACATTGAAACTATATACATTAAAAAACTTTTCATTACAAAATTAATCATTTTTACTCATCTTCTTTTTTTCTTGCATCTTTGCCCTTAAAGAGGCAATTTTATTATTAAATGAAACTTTTGTTGTTAATTTTTCCAATGATTTTTGTGCAAATTCTGTTACAAATTTTTCATCATCATTTAAAGCCTCTTGTAAAGCTGGTTTAGCACTTATATTACCTAACATTCCAAGAGTTTTAGCAGCAAAACCTCTGACAAAGTAATCTTCATCTTCTTTCATGAGTTTTATTAACTTAAGTAATATTTCATTACTTTTATAGCTTTGAGCAATTTCAGTTAATTTAATTCTAACAAATTTATTATCACTTTCAAATAATGGAAATATAATTTTTTTTATGTCTTGAAAATCAATAGGACCATTTTCATCAGTATAATTTGCTAGTTTTTCTAACCCTTTTAAAGCATTATCATTGTTTATGTCTTTTTGGATTTCTTCTAATATTTTTACATTATTCAACTAATCCAACTCCTCATTTCTAATCATTTATTAAAGTAATTTATCTAGATATTTATATAAAATTTTGGTTCCTGTGTATATAGATTTTATTTCAAGAGTCTCTTCTCCATCTCTAGTATATCCCCCATTTGCAACTCCGATCGAAATGGAATCAATTTCATTCTGTAAAGGAATTTCAATTTCATTTGAATTTAGAATTTTTTTTGAATTCACTTTGAATCCTTTTAAAACTTCAATATAGTAATCTCGCAATTTATTATTAGTTGCAAGTACTTCCCCATGTATATTTTTTTCTGTAAAATATATTTCAATATTATCTTCTTGTGAAACTCCTTCTTTTATGTTTTTGAGTATTAACTCACTTCTTTTGATCATTTCCAAAGTTTTTCCCTCTAACCGAAGAGTCATCGATCCTGTATTCGGTATATTTATATGTTCTAAATCAGTACGTATGTTATTAATATGATAATATAAATCCTTATTAAATTCTTCTTCTTTTATTTTATTTATAAAGTTTGCAATTCCTAAAACAACATTATTTTTAAGGTAGCTCTCATCTTTTTCAAATTCAACTTTAATTTCCATAGAAGCATTTGTTGCATTATGATATTCTCCTAAACTACTTCCTTTTATATTTATAATTGACTTGATATCTTTTTTGAAGTTTTTCAAAAAGTATTTTATCCCATTATAATTAGTTAAGCCTCCAGTAGTTCCAATAAAAAAAATATCTCTAGATATTTCTTTATCTTTTAAGGCGTTAATCATAAGCGCTAAATTATATAAGCCAATTGCATTGGATAAAAGTCCATCTCCTATTAATTGAGTATGAGTTATTTTTACTTTTTTTGTATTTTCATGACTATCTAGATGAGCAAATAAAATTAACGGGTCTTTGGAACTTTTAGAAGATAATTTCCCTATAACATTTCCTTGAACATCAATAATAGGTGGCTCGCTACCATATTCAAAAAATAACTTTTGGATATATTGAGCTCGCTTTATCTCATTTCCAGGAACAGCCGTTAACTCTGTTATGGTTTTAATTTGTTTTAATATTTCCTCTTCTCCTTTATTAAGAATCTTTTCCATCCAATTTCTCCTTTACATCATCGTAATGATTAAATTGATTTCTTCCATTTTCTTTTGAATAATACAGGGTTTTATCCGCATTTTCTATGAATTCTTGCCCGGATATTTCACTTTCCCCAGATTCTAAAGTAAATATGCCTAAACTAATTGTTACACTAAGTATCTTTGATTTATCTTTAATCTTTTTTGATTCGACTTTTTTTCGTATATTTTCAGCTACTATTTTACTAGAATCCATACCCGTTTCAGGAAGAATTATGGCAAACTCTTCTCCTCCATATCTTGAAACAATATCACTACTTCTTGTATTTTCTTTTAAAATGTTCGCAACTTCAATTAAAACTTTATCACCTGTTTGATGACCATAAGTATCATTGAAATTTTTAAAATGATCTATATCAATCATTATTAATGATAAATTACTATCATATCTTCTACTTCTGTAAATTTCTGAAGCTAACCGACTTTTAAAGTATGTATTTAAATATAATTTAGTCATACCATCTCGAATTGCTGAATTATACAGCCTTGCATTATTTAAAGAAACTCCCACTTGAGTCGAAAGCGTATTTAATAATTCAATATTATCTTTTGAATATGGCTGCTCATTTTGTTTTTCTCCTAATAAAATTGCCCCTAAAAAAGAATCTTTTATAAAAATAGGAATATATATTTTTGCCTTTATATTTTTTATGATTTCATTATTTTTAACTTCAGATAATTCCATATCAGCATCTTTATTAAAAATTATAATATCTTTTACATTTTTTAATTTCTTCTTAGTCTCATCTGAAAGTTTGACTTCTTGATTTTTATATTTTTTATCTAAATCGCCAGCTATACTTTTTATTATGAGTTGATTTTTATCTTCGTTGCTATACATAAAGGCTCCTGAATATGCACCACCTATTTCCATAAACATATCTATAGAATTTTTAAAAATATCTTTAAATTCTAATTCCGAAGATATCATTTTTGCTGCAAAATTAAGCGACATAAGATTATACAGTTTTTCAGTTAATTTTTTATTACTTTTTTCCAATTCTTTATTCTTTAAAATATTATTAATCATTAATTCTAATTCTGTTACGATAAACTCCATAAAAAGGGTATCGCTTTCTAAATAAGTACTTGTCATTTGGGAACCATATATTATAATTATGCTAAAAATATCTTTTTTGTCAATTTGACTTTCTTTTAACGTAATTAAATATCCATCATTTATCTCTTGCAAAATGAAATCAAGTATTTTTTCATCTTGATCATTTAAGCGTATCACTTCATTTCTTTTTAAATATTCCCATGCATCCGTATTATCTTTTGCGTTTAAATTTAATATTTTATCTGATATCTCTAAATCTCCTTTTTGAGAAAAAAGTTCTAGTTTACCATTTTTATTTTCTAAAAGATATCCTCCCTCAGCAAAGTCTAAATCGATAAGCATTTCAAGCATTGTTTCTTGAAAAGTCTCTAAATCACTTTCATTTTTTAAATTTCTAATTTTATTAATAGAAGAGGCGGCTTTATCATGAAAAGCTGATATCCCTTTTTCTAATTTTCGATTTTCTTCTTTTAACTCTTCTAGGTTTTGGTGGAGATTTCTTTTTTGCTTTAGCAACTTAATTGAGTATAAAACTACTATCAAAACAATAATCAAAATAATTAATTCAGTCATCATTACCCCCTGTATTATTTTTATTTATGACGAAAATATTTCTATATATTCCTTGGCAAAATTATAAAGATTTTTTTTATCTTTTATCTCACTTAATAACTTATTTGTATAAAATTGCTTTGCTACATATTTTGCATTTTTTGATATTCGAGAATCTAAATTTTTAGTGTGCTTTATTATAGATTTTATCAAATTATAGTTTTCTTGCTCTCCAATGGCTATAATTACTACTTTTTTTAGCATCCACCATGCTGATTCATCATTCAAAATATTTTTGAAGAGCTTAGAAACTTTTTCAGTTTTATAATTAGATAATATCATAATTAATTTTGTTTTATATTCTCTTTTAGTATCATCTTTTTGTATAAATCTAATTAACTTTTCTTCAATTTTTTTGTCATTATATTGAGCCAAACCATTAATTGAAATTTTTATTAATTCATCATCATCTGAATTTAAATTATCTAAAAGAATCTCAATTATTCTAGGATCATTAAAATTAGTAAGTGCTTTTAAAGAATCTGGCAACATTTGAATTCGAAGCTTTTCATCTCTTAATAAAATTTCCAATACACTTTTATCTCCTAATTTTGAAAGAGCTAATATCGTAACTTTTTTGACACTACTGCTTTCTGAATCTAAATATTTTCTACCAATATTAATATATTTTTCTTCTTCAAATACGCCAGCTTCTCCCATGACTTCAATAAGAGTTCTAATAACTCTACTATCTTTTTCAGTCTCCAATATTTCTAATAACCTATCTAGATCTTTCTTATTTAAATTATTAGATAAGACTAAGATAGAGACTTTTCTTAACATCCACCATTGAGAACTGTTCTCGATTATTTCAAAAATTTCTTCTACTACTACTCTATCATCAAGATATTTTTCTAAAGCAAAAATTAATTTTGCTTTAATCTCTCTATTTATATTTGGAGCATTAAGTAAATCTAGGTAAAATTCTTTATGCCTTAAATCTTTAGTTTTATTTAAGGCATCTATTATATGAAGCCTCAGACTTTTTATATCATGAACTTTATATAAATTCTTTAATAAATTAAATGAATGTTCTAACTTCAAATCTCCTATAGCTGAAATCAATATTTTTAAAATTCTTTTGTCTTCTGTCTCTTTTATCATTTTATTAATTAATTTTTCAGCTTCACGTTTGGGAATTAACGTAATAACATTAAGTGTTTCTGTTTCATCTAATTGGGTTACATAATTTTGAAAAGTTTTAGATTCCTTTAAAATGTTTTTAGCGATATTTCTTATTTCGGAATCTTTATCTTTTACAAATTCTAATAGAACTTTTACAGCTATAATATCTTCAAATCCCTTTAAAATATCTAGGATTTTAAGTTTTAAATCTTTATTTTTAGAGTCTATAAATGAACTATATTCTGGTAAAAGTTCTATTGCATGTAATTTACCTATTGCTATTATAAGTAATTCCAAAATATCTTGATCCTCGATCTCAGAAAAAGGCACAAACTCCTTTAGAAAAGAGTGATCTCCAATTTCAATTAAAGCTAAAATTGAAGTAGTTCTGATCTGTTTAGTTTGATCTGGATTTTTTGCTAACTCTGTTAACTTTGGAATGGCAACTTTACTTCTTAACTTTCCTAACTGTTTTATGTCATTTAGCTTTTCATCCAAACTCATCCTTGTACTTAAATTTTCTAAATACATATATTCCATATAAGATCCCATTTTCATCTCCCCCTTTTTTGAAACCTATTTCATATCAACGATTTCACCATCAAAAAAGTCTATTATATCATCTAAAATTTTATTATCAGTTTTTTTCTTTTTTAAATTTCCATTTTCAATTTCAAACTCTACTTGTATTCTTTCACCAAAAAAGTCTTCTAGTATTTTTAAAAAAATATCATAATTTTTCCTCTTTTCCATGGAAGTTTTATGAAATTTATTTTCAAATGGAAAAATAATAACTAACTTTGAGTCTTGAATTCTATCTGGATATGCAGAATTCAAAAAAGCATAAAGAGAGATTTTTTGAGACTTAAGCTCTTTTAAAACACCATCCCATTTTTTCTTTATGTTCTTTATTGGAGTCTGAATATTAACATTATTTTTTTTAGTTTCAACAGGACTTTCCTCTATTTGAGATTCTTGCTGAACTTGTCTGTTGATCTGTGAAGTAACTTTTTTTTGGTTTTCAATATTTTTATTATCTCTCATTAATTTATATAATATTAAATATCCTAATAACCTTTTATCTTCCTCATATTTAAATTTATCGATAACTCCATAAATATTTTCTATCATTTCAATATATAATTCTATTTCTAATTCATCTTCAGATTTGATCATCTTATTTTTTATATAAAATGAAAAATCCTTTAAAAATTCTTCTATATCTATGCCTTCACTCCAAAGCTTATCTAAAAATGATAAGCCTTCTGTTTTTGTTTTATCCTGGATTATTCCAAAAAACTCTTCCAGCTTTTTTCTCGGTATAACCCCTAATGCTTTTTCTGTCTTTGTAATATCAATATCTTCTGAATAATAAAAAGCAATAACTTTTTCTAATATCGAGATTCCATCTCTCAAACTTCCACCAGATTTTATATGAATCAATTCCAGGCTTTCTATATCGATATTAATATTTTCTTTTTTGCTTATTTCCATTAATGCTTCAACTGTTTTTTCCTGGCTTAAAGGTTTAAAATCATATCTTTGGCATCTTGATATAATAGTATCTAATATTTTTGAAGGTTCTGTTGTTGCTAAAACAAACACAACATATTCAGGAGGTTCTTCCAAAGTTTTTAAAAGAGCATTAAAAGCTTCCTTTGTAAGCATATGAACCTCATCTATTATATAAACTTTTTTTCTTCCTTCTACAGGTTTATAATTAACTTTTTCTTTTAATTCTCTAATTTTATCAATTCCTCGATTGGATGCAGCATCAATTTCAATTAGATCAAAAAAGTTTCCATTGTCAATTCCTTTGCAATTTTTACACTTATTGCAAGGAGAATCTGTTACTCCTGTTTCACAGTTTAAAGCCTTTGCCATTAGTCGAGCAGTTGTAGTTTTCCCTATTCCTCTTGGACCTGTAAATAAGTAAGCATGTGATGTTTGATCATTTTTCAAACTATTTTGTAAAGCCCTTATTATATCATCTTCTCCATATATCTCATTAAAATTTTTAGGCCTATATTTTCTATATAATGTTTTATACATTACGTAGCTCCTTTACTCTAAACCATATTTATTCATTTTTGACCTCAAAGTATTTCTCGTTATTCCTAATAATCTAGCAGTTTCTACTTTTTTCCCATTTGCAATTTCTAATGTTTGTCTAATAACTTCACGTTCAACCCTCGAAATTACTCCATTGTAATAATTAGGTTCATCTGTATCTTGTTGTTCTAATATACTAATCTCTCCTTCTATCCAATCAGCTAATACCCAGTCTTGCATATCTCCATGTCGCTTTGCAATCTTTGCTTTAATAACATTAGCAGGAAGATCTTCAATTAATATTGTATCCCCTCTACAAATTGCCATTGCGCTTTTTACTGCATTTTTTAGTTCACTTATATTTCCAGGCCAATCATATCTCATCATTTTTTTCATAGCTGATTTTGATACACCTTTAATATCTTTTTCTAAAACATCATTAAAGTAATTTCTCCAATAATTAATCAAAAGTGTTATATCATCTTTTCTTTCTCTTAAAGGAGGCAGGTTAAATTCTACTACTTTTAATCTATGATAAAGATCATCTCTAAAAGTTCCTTCTACTATCATATCTTCTAAGTTTTTAGTTGATGATGCTATGATCCTTGTATTAAGCTTTCTTTCCTTTGTATCTCCGATTCTATGAAACGTATTTTTTTGTATAGTTTCTAATAGCTTAGATTGCATTTCCAAATCAAGATTACAAACCTCTTCTAAAAATAAAGTTCCTCCATAAGCAAGTTCAAATTTACTTAATTTTTGGTTATGCTCATCCGTTTTATATCCAAAAAGTTCTTTTTCGAAAGATTTCATTGTCGTTGATGTGCAATTCATCTTAACAAAAGGCATATTTTTATTAGCACTAAAATTATGTATAGCTTTTGCTATTAATTCCTTTCCTGTACCACTTTCACCATTAATTAAAGTAGTTATGCTGCTTTCTGAAACTTTTCCTATTAATTTATATATATTAACCATTTCTTTTGTGGTTCCAATGATTTTATCTTCTTTTAAAATCATATTTTCGCCTTTAACTTTTTCCGATTTAATCTTTTGGTTTTTAATAGCTCTTTCAGCTATTTTCATGATTTTTACAGAGTCAATAGGTTTTAATATATAATCATATGCTCCATTTTTAATTGAACCAGCTACAATTTTAAAAGAACTTCGTTCTCCTATAACAAGTACTATAACCTTTTTTGAAGCTGTTTTTATTTTTTTTATTATTTCAATTAATTCTGCATATTTATAATGATCCCCATCTAAAATAACAACATCAGTATTCCCATCTTCAATTATATTAAACATTTCTTCTAATTCATCTATAAAATTAATTTCATAATCATGTTTCTTAAACGTCTTTTGTAATTTCTTAGTTGCATTTTTTTTAATTCTAACTGCTAAACTTTTCACTGTTTCTCCTCTCGTATGGTAAATTTAATTTTTTGATTCTAATCTAAAGTCAATAATAACATTAACTTTTCCTCTAATTTGCATCCCGTTGTTTACAATTTGTAGTTGCCAATTAGAAATCTCTTTTTTGGCCTCAATATCCAAAATATCATAACCACTTTTTTTCTTAATATTTACTCTTTCAACTTCAGAATTTTCGGTAACAATAAATTCCAGATGCACTTGCCCTTCCCATCCTCTTTTTCTAGCTAAATCTGGGTATTCAGGGTTCCTTCCAACAAAGCTTGTTATTCTACCTTTTCCTTCTACTTCAATTTTTTTTATTCCATCAGGCATTTCGACATCTGTAATTGATCCTACATTTTCAATATCATCAACATTGATTGCGATTTCTCCATTTTCAAAATCTTCTTCAATTTTTACTGGTATTTTATCTTCAATATTTTCTACTTCTTCGTCAAGATTCTTATTCGAATCAAACTTTAAATCACTATTTTTAAAATCAACTTCTTCTTGACCTTTTTTGAAAGTAGTATCATCCTCTTTAGTTAATATAATATCTCTGGTATTTTCTCTCCGTATTACATTTTGTGCAGAAAGATCCACTTCTGGCATTGTATCTGTAAATTCAACTTCTTCTGTTTCTCCAGAGACTACTTGAGATTCTTCTTGCTCCAATTTATCTCCAGATTCTTCTGTTTCTATCTTACTTTTTTGAGTATCCCGTTTTACTTCTGAATCAGAGGTACTATTTTTTTTTAATTTTATAAATCTTGTTTTAACCGATTTAATTTCTTCTTCTTTTGAATCAATTTCTAAACTCCTTAATCCAGGTAATATATTTATCAATATAATATGCACAATAAAAGAAACTATTATTGCATATATATATATCTTATCTTCTTTTCCTAGCATAAATCCCACCTACTTCTCTTGCGTTGCTATATCAATTTCTGTTGCTCCTGCATTTTTAGATTTAGTCATTATATCAACAATTAATCCATGAGACAAATTTTTATCTGCCTTTATAATCACATTGTCCTTTTTATTTTCCATAAGGACTTCCTCTATTTTGAATTGTAATTCATTAATATCTACTTGTTCTTTATTAACATATATCTTTTCCTTTTCTGTAACTGTGATTATAACTTCTCTGGACTGCGATATTTCGTTCACAGTTGAATGAGGCAGGACAATATTGATTCCTGTATTAATATCTACAAAAGTTGTGCTTACCATGAAAAATATTAATAATAAAAACACAACATCTATTAATGGTGTTAACTCTAGAAATATATCTCCACCGGTTCTCCTTTTTATTTTTCTAAATTTCACTATATTCACCGCCCCAACAGATCAAGAAACTCAACAGAAGATTTCTCCATTTCATTTATAATAGAATCAATCTTTTTGTTTAAAAAATTATAACAAACTAAAGCCGGTATTGCAACAGTAAGACCTGCCGCTGTTGTAATTAATGCTTGAGAAATTCCTTCGGCTAACATTTCTGGTTTTCCCACTCCCTGGATAGCAATAACATTAAAAGCTTTTATCATACCAGTTACTGTTCCCAATAGCCCAATTAATGGAGTAACATGCGCCGTTGTTGATAATATCCACATAAATTTTTCTAAAACAGGAATTTGATCCAATGCAACCTCTTTTATCTTATCATCTAAAACTTCCTTCTTCCTGTTTCTATTTGAAATAACAGTTTCTATGATTTTTGACACAGAACTATCATGATTTTGGCAAACTATCTCTGCAGATTCAAAATCATTTACTGCAATAAGATCTTTTACCTCTTCTTTTAATCCATCGTAATTCCCAGTTTCTACCCAAGAAAAGTATATAACTCTTTCGATTACAACACCCAAACCTAAAATTGAAAAAAGTATTATTATATAAACTAAAAAACCACCTGCTGAAATTATTTCTAACATATTTTCACTCCCCTTTAATATTTGATTTTTATTTCCATCATAATTTTTCTAGATGGTTTTGGATAACCTTTTTTGATATCCTCTGTTACATTAAGTAAATTAAAAAAGTCTAATTTTAATGTCATTCTATCATTTACTGCATAGGAATTATAAAGATTGAGTTCTTTATAGCCTTTTAACTTTTCAGTTTCACCTTTATTTCCGTACATTTCAGAAACATATTCTCCTTCTAAATCCATTTTTAACTTATCTTGTTCGTATATTAGATTTAGTTTTACTTTATTTTGAGGCAAAAAAGGTAAGTCTGATAAAGTATTAAATGTATAAGTAAATTTACCTCTATATTGATTATATGTATACCCTCCAACTAATTCTAGTTCCTGATAAGCCTCTTTTCCATTTGCATTATCAACTCTAATAACTGTTTCTTCATCTGTTCCATCAGAATCTGTATCAATAGCATCCTGGTAATAAATGATTTTATCTTTAGAAATTATATGTCTTAAATTCCCGTTTACATAATAATCATTCTTGGTATACTCAATACCTGCTTTAATTTCAAAATTTTCTTCCATCTCTAAATCTAATAAATTATCAGTTAATATATCATTATCAATTGTAAATGCTTCTAGTTTATAACTACTGTCTTTATAAAATCTTTCATTTTTTATTCCAAAGTTAAAATTAAAATCATCCTTAATAGATCTGTTTAAATCAATCTGAACTAAATGATTTTGATCATTCTTATTATCGATTAGCATTTCTAACCCAACTTTAAGGTTAGCATCCCATTTTTCGAATCTGTTGACTTTAAATTTATCATCCAAAACTAATTTTAAAGAACTTATTTGAGTTGTATCGATTCGATCAATATGGTAATCAAAATTTAAAGTTAATCTGTTTTCCATCCCATCTAAGATATCTACTTCGTATGGAGAAACATTATACTCTATGCCTCCATTAAAAGTATACTTGTCATATTGTCGTTTTGACTCATTGCTATTTACTGTTAGATTTTGTATCATAGAATTCAAAACCAAATCTTGATCCAATGCTTTATAGTTAAGCTGAAGCGTTGTGTCCTTTGATTTTTTATAAGAACTATCTACATCTTCTCCTGCTATTCCTGGTAATTTTTCATCATCAATAGTATGAGATATCGAAGTATTTAATTTTTTATACCAAAATTGTCCATAATAATTATCTATACTTTGATCATCGTTTGGTCGATCTTCTCCTTTAATTTCTCTTCCTATATGTAAAAAGTATGTAAAATCATCGGATTCTCTTCTTGTATAATCAAAAATATATTTAAAAGCATCTATTTTATCATATCCCCCTAAAGCAAAAGTTAGATGGTTACCTTTCATACTTTCACGATCTTGAACTATAACGTTTGCATTTTTAGGTTTTGAATATAAATTAATATTGTAATTTAATTTATATTCCCTGTCATTTGTTTCTATATCAATACTATCAGTTGCAATTTCATATTCATCGTTTTCCAAATCTTCTTCAACTTTTAACTCTTCATTTAAAATTAACTCTTCTGAATCTGGATCGTATTCAGATAATTCAATCTCTTCTTTATATTCTCTTTCATCTACCCCTATAACTTCTTTTTCCCCTAAATCATATTCATCTTGACCTAATAAAGAGGTTGTTAAAATTATAAAAATAAATAGAACTCTTAACATCTTATTTCTCATCAATTCCCTCCTTGGTTTTCAAAATGATTTTCATAAATTTCTTCTTTTTCTGGTTTCACATCGATTAAATCATTGTAGTATTTTTGAGCTTCATTTATATTTTCAGCCTCTAAATAATGTTGAACTAATCGCTCTAAAACGGTACCATAGTATTGACTATCTTTGAATTCATTGTAAAATTCAATATAGCTTTGTATACTTTTTTGTATTTCCCCCATTTTTTCGTAATTCTCTGCAATTTTTATTAATGCTATATCTTGAAGATCACTGTTTACATATATTAGTCTTATCTTAAGTAGCACATTTATAGCTTCTTGATATTTGCCTTCCCTTCCATAACTTAGACCTATATGCAAAGCTGCTCTATCTTTATAATTTGATACATCATAATCTAAAACACTTGATAGATATTCTCTCGCTAAGCTATAATTTTGCTTTTCAAAATATATGATCCCTAGATTATAACTTGCTCTATCTCCAAAATCCTCAGTTTTCAATAAAGATTTGAAATTTTCAATTGCTAAATCCATCTTATTTTGTTTTTTATATACTAGAGCTTTCCAATAATTTTGGAAATTTTCATCTTCAAAATTATCAATCAAACTAAGAGCTTCTGCGAATTCTTCTAAGTCATAATACAACTTTAGTAGTTCTCGTCTCACTCGATTTTTAGTTCCTTCATCCTGAACTTTATCTATGACTTTCTCATATTCTGCAATAGCTAATTTTGGTTTATCTTTCTTCAAGTATATATTCCCTAAATAATAAATTATATCTCCTGAATATTCATCATCTGTATCATAGTTTTTGAGGAACCAATTAATATATTCAACTGCTTCATCATCCTTATTAAGTTGCCAATTTATAGTTATTATCCAATATAAACTTTGTTTATGATATTCTGAGCTTGGAAAATTATTTAAAATATGTTTGTAATTAGATAGTGCTTTATCATCATTTCCTAAGTTATATTGGATTTGAGCTAATTTCAAAAAAGCATAATCTTTTACAGAATCATATTTTTTCAATTTTTCATATACTGAGATTGCATCATCGTATTCTTCTAGCTTAAAATAGGCTTGCCCTTTTTTGTCTAACGCCCATACGATATCCGCATCATTTACCTCAGCAATATATTCATCAGTAATCTTTATTTGATTTTTATATTTTTCTTGATTATATAATACAGTAATTAATTTTTCATATACTCTTTGTTTCTTTTTTAACTCATCTCTTTTTAATAGGTTTCGAAAAACTATCTCTGCATTTTCATAATCTTGAAGTCCTAAAAATGCAAGTCCCTTTACATATAAATTTTCCTCAGTAATTCTTTGGCTATTCAAAAAAGTTATCATTTCATTATATTTATCTTGCTCATATAATGCATATACGAGATTATTGGCAACATCTTCATCTTTATATTTTTCAAGGTAATCTCTATAATATTTTTCTGCCAATGAATATTTTTCAACTCTTATCAAAAATTCTCCTACCATATTGACTATTTCTTTTTTATATGTGTTATCGTCTTTATATTTTTTTGCATATTCATCCATGGTTTCGATAACTTTAGAAGTGTTTTCCTGTTTTATATATATATCTATTTTCCTATAAATATATTTTAGTCCTTCTAGTTTATTTAAATATTCTAATGCCTTATTATATTCTTTATTTTTATAAGCAGCTTCGGCAAAAGATATATAAGTATCCTTTTTATATTCATCACTAACATTTTCTAAATTTAAGTTTTTTTCAAATTCTAAAATAGCTGCATATTCATTTTGGCTATTTAAAATATAACTTGTGTAATAAACATATTCTCCATGATATTTTGTATTTTTTAACTCCTTTAATTCAACCATGGCTGCATCGTATTTTTTCTGTTTTAACAGAGACATTATTAATTCATATTTAATTTTATCTTTATTTTCAATATCATTTTCTAAAACTTTCCTAAATGTTTTTTCTGCCTTAGAGTAGTTTTCATTATTATATTCTTCTTTTGCCAACAGTAGCAAAGTTTTCTCAAAATATTCTGTGCCTTCTAGTTTCAAAACCAAACTAGCTATCATATCAGGTTCATTTGTCTGACTGTATATTACAGCTTTTCTATATAAAGCTACGTCACTGTATTGATTTTCTGGGAATTCACTTAATTTATCATAGTTTTTTATAGCAGAATCATATTCTTTAGTCCTTTCATAAGATCTCCCTAATACATAATATATAACTGGAAGATCTTCATCGTCATGATTTTCTGTATTATTAATATATTCTTCTAAAACAATTGTAGCTTTTATATATTCTTTGTTTTGATAGTAAATTAACCCTAATTTTTTAAAAGCTAAATTTGTATAATCTCCTTCTACTTTTAAAAGTTCTCTAAAATATTTTTTAGATTCATTATAATCTTTTCTTTTATAAAAAAAGTTCCCAACATAATATAGAGCATTATTTTTTAATATATTTTTTGAATCAATATTTGCAAGATGCTTATCAATATTATATAATTCACCTTTTCTTAAAGATATTTGCAGTAAAAAATAGTGTGCCTCATTTTTAAACTCACTATCTGTAAGTTTTGAAAACCCTCCATAGGCCTTATTGTAATTTCCTAATTTGTAATGATTATACGCTACTAAATTTATTATAGAATTTCTAATTTCTGAATCTGGATATTTTTTTAAAAATTTTTCCCCTTCAACAACTAGTTCTTCTGAATACCCCTCTTTATTTAGGCGATTAATATATTTTATGTCTTCTCTTTCACCTGCTAAAATATGGGAGTTTATAATTAAAACCAAACTAATTATAGTCAAAATTTTTTTACTCATTTTCTAACCTCCTATTATCTTTTTTAAAACCTTTTCAATTTCCCTGAAATCTATTTTAGTATTATAACATGGTCCATTAATTCTTAGATTAAATATGCCATATACCAACAATGGATAGGCATCATATATCCCAGTTACCAAGTCACGCTCACACGCAACTGCAATAACCAATTTAGGTTTTCGTTTTTTCAAATAGATTCTTGCAAGGGTCCCACCAGTTGCAACTTTTACATCTATACCGAACCTTTTTTGAATTTCCAATATATCTCCAATCTCACAAATTCCACATTGTTTACAATTATCTATATTAGAAGTTATTTTTATATTACAGTTATAATCTTGGATACAATGGGGTAATAAAATAACTATGTCTTCTCTTGAAATTTTCATTTTTTTAAGTTTTTTTAAAACTCGTTTATTATTTTTTTTTACAAACTTTTTTGAAATATCACTATCCTGATAATCACTATTTTTATTAAATCTTCCCCGGATTAAAACATATATCACTTTTAAAGTTAAAATAAATTTTCCTATATATATCATAATTTTTTTCATACTTTATTACCTTTCTATCATAATGGATTTTTATAGTAGACTTTTTAACTTGGCTACAACCATCTTTATTGCTATTTTATTCTTTCCTCCACGAGGTATTATAATATCAGCATATCTTTTACTTGGCTCTACAAATTCAAGATACATTGGCTTAACAGTTGTTAAATATTGTTTTTTTATACTTTCAAATGTTCTATCTCTTTCATCTATATCACGACCAATTCGTCTAAGTAGCCTTATATCTTCATCTGTATCTACAAATAATTTCATATCAAATAATTTCATTAATTCAGGAATAGCAAAAATTAAAATCCCCTCAACTATAATAATCTTTTTAGGTTCTACCATTTCCCCTTCTAATTCTCGTAAATGAGTTTTAAAATTGTACTTAGGTTTTTTTATTTTTATACTTTTTTTTAATTTTTTCAGATGATTAATCAATAATTTAAAATCAATTGCATCGGGATGATCAAAATTCATTTCTTTTCTCTCATTAAATGGCAAATCTGATAAATCTTTATAATAAGAATCCTGTTTTATTATGGTAACTTCTTGGTTAAAGTTTCTAACTATATTACGAGCGACGGTGGTTTTCCCGGAGCCAGTACCACCTGCTACCCCTACAAATATTGTCTCCATCTCTCCTCCTATTTCTAAAATTTACTTTGTAATTATCATATTATAGTATACCATAAAAAGAACATGAATTCAATCATAAATATGAAAAGAGCCTGCTTAATACAGACTCTCTCTTATATTATTTTAATTTAAAATACACTCCTGATAATGGAGGAATATTAATTTTTAATGAATGTTGCTTTCCTTGCCACGGAAGATCTTCACTCCACAATCCTCCATAATTTCCAAAATTGCTTCCCCAATACCTCTGCGAATCCGAATTAAAAATTTCTTCATAAAAACCTGGTTTATTTACACCTATTCGATAGTTTTCATGTGTCATAGGAGTAAAATTAAATACACATACTATTATTTCACTTTCATCTTTTGATTTTCTAATAAAAGATATTATGCTATTATCACTATCTGTAAAGTCAATCCATTCAAATCCCTTTCCATCAAAATCAACTTCATATAAAGCTTCTTCATTTTTATATAATCCATTTAGATCTCTAGTAAAATCCAAAAGCTTTCGATGTGGTTCATATTCTAATAAATGCCAATCTAGACTATTTTTACAAGTCCATTCTTTCCATTGTCCAAATTCACCACCCATAAATAACAACTTTTTCCCTGGATGTGCATACATATATGAATAAAATAATCTTAAGTTTGCAAATTTTTGCCAATTATCCCCTGGCATTTTATCTAACATTGAACCTTTTCCATGAACTACTTCATCATGCGATATTACTAATTTGAAATTTTCAGAAAATGCGTATATAAGTGAAAAAGTTAAACTACCTTGATGATATTTTCTATATATCGGATCTTTCTTTATATATTCAAGAGAATCATTCATCCATCCCATATTCCATTTCATAGAAAAACCTAATCCACCTAAATAAGTAGGCTGAGAAACCCCACTAAAAGAAGTCGATTCTTCTGCAATTGTTAAAATTCCTGGATAATATTTATGAGAAATAGAATTAAAATATTGTAAAAATTCTATTGCTTCTAAGTTTTCTCTTCCTCCATGTTTATTTGGTACCCATTGACCTTCTTCTTTACTATAATCAAGATATAACATAGATGCAACTGCATCTACTCGCAGTCCATCAATGTGAAACTTATCTAACCAATATAGAGCATTTGTTATTAAAAAGTTAGTAACTTCATTTCGGCCATAATTAAATATATATGTTCCCCAATCAGGATGCTCTCCTTGTTTAGGATCTACATGTTCGTAAACACCACTTCCATCTAATCTTCCCAATCCATGGGGATCCTTTGGAAAATGCCCTGGTACCCAATCCATTATAACTCCAATATTATGTTTATGAAATTCATCTATCAGATACATTAATTCTTCAGGTTTTCCAAATCGACTATTTACAGAGAAAAAACCTGTAACCTGATATCCCCAAGATTCATCCAAAGGATGTTCTGCAACTGGCATTAACTCAATATGAGTATAATTATTATCTGAAACATATTTAACTAATTTATCTGCCATTTCTTTGTAAGTTAAAAATTCATTTCCTGCTTTTCTGGCCCAAGATCCTAAATGTACCTCATATGTAGAGATAGGTTCTTCCAACCAATTAGTTTGAGATCTATTTTTCATCCATAATTTATCATTCCATTCATGTTTTTCATTTATGTCATAAACAATAGAAGCATTCGCAGGCCTTACCTCTGAATAAAAAGCATATGGATCAGATTTTAATAAGATATTTCCTTGTACAGATTTTATTTCAAATCTATATTTATCTCCTTCTTTAATTCCTGGAATAAATATCTCCCAAATTCCAGAGGAACCAAGCATTCTCATTTGATGAACTCTACCATCCCAAGCGTTAAAATCTCCTATTACGCTTACTCTCTGGGCATTAGGGGCCCAAATAGAAAAATGTACTCCTGTTATACCTTCATGTTCAATAATGTGTGCTCCCATTTTCTCATAAATCCTGTGGTGGTTACCTTCACTAAATAAATGAATATCATAATCAGTTAAAACTGGCAAAAAAGAATAAGGATCCTTTGATTCCCATGTATCCCCAAAAAAGTTTGTATATCGTAGTGTATATTTTGATATATCTTCATCTAACTGCTCTTCAAAAAAACCATCTTTATGAATTTTAGTTATTTCTCTATATCCGTCTAATTCATCTGAGATTATTTCCACCTTTTTTGCACCTGGGTGACAAACTCTAATTATAGATTTTCCATTTTCAGTTTTTCTTAATCCTAGAAAATGAAATGGATCTTTAGTATTAGCATTTAAAATTGAATTTAATTCATCTTTTCTTATTACTGCCATCTTTTCCCCCTTTATTTTCTTCGTTTTATTCTTCTCTTAAAGCCAAAGGCATTGTAAGGTATTTATAACTTTTATCATCTTCACCGTGTAATAAAACAGCACTACTGGCATTTTGTAACTCCATTTCAATATTTTCACTATCTAATCGATTAATAAAATCTAATAAATACTTTACATTCAGTGATATCTTCAGATCATCACCTGTTTTTAATGTTTCTACTTTTTCATTTACCTTTGCTCTATCAGACACACCTTTTATTAATAATTCATTTCCAACAAAGTTAAAGATTCCACTATTTTTAGTTTCAGTATTATTTCTTACAAAAATTAATACCCTACGTAATATAGCTTTTAATTCTTTTTTGTTAGATAAAACTTTTTTATTATAAACGGCATTCCCTAATATAGCTTCATAATCTGGAAAAGACAAGTCTATTGTTCTACTTAAAATAGATATGTTTCCTATTCTAAAATAAACTTGACTTCCTTCATATCTCAGGTTGACACTCTTACTTTCATCTAATTTTATAACTTTTAAAAAACTATCTACTGTTTTCAATGGTATACTTATTTTAAGATTTTTACCTTTATTTTCTTCATTTTCTATTTCTAATTCATTATATGCCATTCTAAAACTGTCGGAAGATATCATTTTTATTTTATCATCCGTTATTTCTAATCTAACACAATTTATTGCTAAATTTTCTGTTGATTCCGCAGCTGCAATTCTTGTATTCTCAAGAGAAGTTTGAAATTTTTTCTTATCTATATAAAATTCCTTTCCATTATCTAACTCTTGAATAACTGGGTATTCTTCAGCTTCATATAAGGAAAATTTTGATACAGAATCAGAAGTTTGGATTTTTAATTCTCCATTTTTTTCAATTAATTCTAATTTTTCTGTGTTTATCTCTTTTACATATTCTTCAACTAATTTATGAGAAAATACAATTGCTCCTTCTTCTATTATTTCTCCTTCTACTGTAATATCAATTGTAAGTTCAAGGTCTGTTCCCTTTAAAATAATTTGATTATTTTCTGTTTTAAGATAAACTCCAGAAATAACTGGTCTTATCTTATTTTCATTAATTGCATTTTCTACAACTTTAAGTCCTTTCAAAAAAGCTTCTCTATCTATTTTTATATTAAGCATATTTCTATCCATCCTCCTGATTAATTAAAACTTTTTATTGCCTCTTCTTTATTTTCATAAATCTCAAAAAACTTTTTAAGCCTTGTTATTTCAAAAATTTTCTCTACACTAGGTTGTAAGTTTATAAGTTTCATATTACCACCTTTTTTGTTAATCTTTTTTAAAATTGTAACAAATACTCCTAGCCCTGAACTGTCTATGTAAGTAACTTGATCTAAATCTATAACTAATTTTAATCCATCTTCATCAATTATTTGATTTAAATCTTTTTTTATTTCTAAAGAAGTATATACATCTATTTCACCTTCAATGGATACTAATTTTATACCATTTTCTTCTTTTGTCATATCTAACTTCATAATTTCCTCCTATCATCTAAATATCAATTTTTATTTTATTTCTTAATTTATTATACCTTTTATTTTTAAAATTTTCAAGATTTTTTAATAAAATTCATCCTTTAGTTCCCGATTCATGAGTTTTGATAAAATTTTTTCTGGAGCTTTTTCATTATAAATGATATCATACAGGCCTTCAACAACTGGCATTGAAATAGATCTTGATTTTGCAATTTCATATACCGCTTTAACAGTAGGTACTCCTTCTGCAACCATAACCATATTTTCTAAAATTTGATCCTTTTTTTTACCCTTTCCTAGTTCTTCTCCGAAATACCTATTTCTACTATGTTTACTTGTACATGTAGTTATTAGATCCCCTATTCCAGATAATCCTGAAAAAGTTTTCTCATTAGCTCCAAATTCACGACCAAATCTCACCATCTCTTGTAAACCTCTAGTTATTAAAGCGGCCTTTGTATTATCTCCATAGTTCATACCATCTGATACACCAGATGCTATTGCTATACAATTTTTTAAGGCACCTGCCAACTCAACTCCAACTATATCAGTATTTGAATATACTCGGAAATAACTAGTACTAAATAAGCCCTGTACTTTTTTGGCAATATATCTCTCTTTAGCTGCAGCAACTATTGCAGATGGCTTCTTTTTTGCAACTTCCTCTGCATGAGTAGGTCCAGACAGAACTACGATGTTATTATGATATTTTTCCTCGATTTCATCTTCAATAACTTGAGATAACCTTTTTTGAGTATCAATCTCTATTCCTTTTCCTGTATCAACAATTGTAAGCTCTTCTCTCATTTGAGAAGCTACTAATTTTACAATATTTCGTAAATATTGCGACGGAACAGAAAAGACTAAATAATTAACATCACTTAACAAGTTTTCTGTATTATTAGTTACTTTTAGGTTATCTGGAAATTTTACACCTTTTAAATATGTTTTATTTTCTCTGTCTTTTTTTAGTTTTTCAGCAACTTCTGGCATATATTCCCATAGAGTTACATCATTTCCTTTTTTAGCTAATAAAATAGCCAAGGTTGTTCCCCAACTACCGGCGCCCATTACTACAATTTTATTCTTAGGACTCATAATTCCTCCTTATTTAAATCTATTTTCTTCTCCATTTATTAATCTCTTAATATTTGCTTTATGTCTATATATTACATAAGCTGCCATAATAACTGTAAAAATAAAAATTGAAATTCTTTGACTTCCATAGAAAATCAATTCTAAAATTGGCATTAAAGCTGCAACTGTAATCGAAGCAAGTGACACATATCTTGAAAAATATACAATCCCTATAAATACTATAATTAATGCCAAAACAACTTTAGGAATCAAAACTAAAAACACTCCTAAACTAGTTGCAACACCTTTTCCACCTTTAAATTTCAAAAAAATTGAATTTGTATGTCCTAATATTGCAAAAGCTCCTATTAAAACAAGATATAAATCAGGCATTTCAAAATATTTTCCTATTAATACTGGAGCAGCCCCTTTTAATATATCTCCTATCAGTACAGTAATACCTATTCCTTTTCCAAAAACTCTATAGGCATTTGTTGCACCTGTATTTTTACTTCCATAATTTCTTATATCTTTTCCTTTTAATACTTTTCCAAAAATAACGCCATTTGGAACACTTCCTAAAATATATGATATTGCCATTAATATGAATTTTATCATTTTAATCCCCTTTCAAATTTTTTATTCTTTTTGTTATCGATGGATGTGAATAAAATATAAATTCTGCAACTGCATTTGGATTTTCATCAGCTAGATTTTCTTCTTTTAATTTTTTTAATGCTGAAATCAATTCTTCTCCAGTCCCCATCATCTTTTTTGCATAATTATCAGCTTCATATTCATTTTTTCTTGAATATATATTATCCAAAACCATAGTAATATTTTGCAAAATAGATAAATAAAATGCTATTTGAAATATAATTATATATTTAGAATGATTTTCTATATTTATATTACTAGAAATCAAATATAAAGATATCAAAAGTATTATAAAAGAAAAAATCATCATTTTCCATATATGTTTTTTCTTAAAATGTCCTAATTCATGGGCGAATACCGATAAAATCTCTCTATCTGTGAATTTGTCTAGAAGATTATCTGCCAAAAGAACTCTTTTAGTTTTTCCTAGCCCTGTAAAAGCTGCATTGGATTTTTTAGTATCTTTACTCATATTAAACTTAAAAATTCCTTTTATTTTTAAATTTCCTTTTTTGCACAAATCTAATATTTTTTCTTTTAATTCTCCATTTTCTATATCTGTAAAATCATAAAAGATCGGAAAAATTATAACTGGAGCTAAAGTTCCTAAAATTAAATTAAATATTACTAAAAAACTAAATAGATATATCCACCAATCACCTTTTGTTTTAGATAAAATCACATGCATTGCTAATATAATTATAACTCCAAATATTAGACTTATCAAAAAAGTTTTTAGTTGTTTTTTTAGCCATCCAAATATATCTTCATTGGATAGATCATACTTTTTTTCTAAAATATAACCTGTGTAAAAAGATAAAATTGAATTTGCAAAAAAGATAAGAGTTATAGTCAATATACTATATAAAATAATATTAACCATATTATTATTTGTTGAATTTTTAGCGACATCTTGAATATAATTACCTAATTTAGAAAAACCTAAAATATAAAGTAAAAATAAGTTTAGAAATATACTTATTATATTAAAAACTAATTTCGTATTATTATACTTTTTTGCTCGGTCCATAATCATCTCCTTTAAAATAAATTTTTGGAGCTTTAATGCCATTAAAATTTGTAGCATAGGCTGTAGTATAAGCCCCTGCATTTTTTATAAATAAATAGTCGCCTATTTCTATATCCGCAGGTAAATTTATGTCTTTATACATTGTATCTATACTGTCACAGGTAGGACCAGAGAGTGTATAACTTTTTGTATCTTGATCATCTAATTTTAAAAGTTCACTTTCTGATATGATTTCGTATCTAAAATTTTGAATGGTTTCAAATAATCCATGAAAAATCCCTGTATCTAAATATAACCATGTTTTTTTTCTTTGGGATTTCAGTATAACTTTTGTTATAAGTGTCCCTGCATCTCCAACTAAAGATCTTCCAGGTTCGGAAGCTATTTTTAAATCATCATAATCTTTAAATTCTTTTTTGATGGTTTCATTGATGATTTCTGATATTTCCTTTACAGTTGGAATCTTTTTGATATGTTGAACTGGAATTCCACCACCTAAATTTATAAATTTTAAGTTTATTCCTTTATTTTTTAAATTATCAAAAATTTCTCGGACTTGCTCTAGAGCATTTCTCCAGGCAAACTTATTATAACATTGAGATCCAACATGGAAGGAAATTCCATAGGGAATCAGACCTTTTTCTTTTGCCTTTTCTAATATTTCAACTGCCTTTTCTCTGTTGCATCCAAATTTTTCTGTTAAAGGCCAATCAGTATTGTCATTATCGACTGATAATCTAATAAAAACTTTACTTCCTTTGGCAACTCTTGCAACTTTTTCCATTTCTGCAAACTCATCTACGACGAAAAGTCTAATTCCATTTTCATAAGCATATTTTATATCTTCTTCTTTTTTTATTGTATTTCCGAAACTTATCTTATCTGGGTCTACACCTTCTTCTAAAAGTATATTTAATTCACCTTTTGAAGCTATATCAAAAGAGGATCCTAGAATTTTTAATTTTCGTAAAATTTTTCGATTAGAGTTTGCCTTAATAGCATAAAAAATCTCAGTATTTTCTAATGATTCTTTCATTTCAATATAATTATTTTCTATTTTTGACATGTCCATATACAAAAAAGGCGTCTTTTTTTCTTTAAAATCATTTTTATAATCTTCAAAAATATAATTTTGAATTTTTCGGTTTTTCATTTTTTTTAGTTTTTCTCCTTTAAGTTTTATGCTTTAATTCTCTTTTATTCTTACTGATTTTATTCTTACTAAAATATATTATTTTAAACTTATATCTTGTTGTTTTATAATTCTCTTAACTTCGTGTAAATCTTCAGGCGTATCTACTCCTATTACTTCATATTCACTTTCAATCATCTTTATGTCATATCCATTTTCAAGAACTCTTAACTGTTCTAAACTTTCAGATTTTTCTAATTTTGTTGGCTCCATCTTATTATAATTTAATAAAAACTTTCTTTTATATCCATATATTCCTATGTGTTTATAATAATCAATATCTTCATTACCTCTATTATATGGAATTTGACTTCTACTGAAATATAAAGCATTTCCATTTTTATCTGTTATAACTTTTACAATATTGGGATTTTCGATATCTTTTTTAGAATTAATTTTATGTTTTAAGCTCCCCATTAAAACTTTTGATTCATTCATTCCATCTAGAAGATCATTTATCATCTCAGGATAAATTAAAGGTTCATCACCTTGAATGTTTAGTATTATTTTATAATCTTTAAACTTTTTTGCAACTTCATTAATTCTATCTGTTCCAGTTTTATGATCTTTTCCAGTTAACATAGCCTCTCCTCCAAAATCAAGAACAGCATTTAATATTCTCTTATCATCAGTTGCAACAATAACTCTATCTAATTTTGATTTTAGAGAACGTCTATATACCCATTCTATCATTGGGAAACCATCTATTTTAGCTAAAGGTTTACCTTCAAATCTAGTAGACCCATATCTAGCTGGAATTATACCTAAACTTTTCATTTAATCCCTCCATCTTTTATGTTGCCAAAACCATTGTTCAGGTTTTTTCTTGATTATCTCTTGTATTTTATTCATGCATTTTTGAGTATTATTTTGTATATCTTTTTTGGAATCATCACTTCTATTTAACTTTAATTCTGGTTCTATATATACTGTATGTGAATTATCTTTATTTCTTATGGCATATATTGGAACTACCGGTATTTCAAATTTTCTTTGAAAGGTTGCAGCACCAGATGGCGCCTTTGTCTTTTTTGAAAAAAATTCCACTTCCACATCATCAACGTATTGATCTGATATGAGACCAATAACCCCTTTATTCTTAATTGCTTTTATTAATTTTCTAGGGGATCTTCCTTTTCCCTGTTGAACAATTTTTATTCCAACACTTTCTCTAATTTTGTTTATTATTTTATTAAACTCTTCGTTATGTTGCTTTTTTGCAACTCCATATAAATCATACCCTTTTTTTGCAACAGCTGCTCCTGCTAATTCCCAGTTATCTAAATGTAACGATAATAAAATAGCACCTTTTTCTTTTTTAAGAGCTTTATCTAAGTTTTCTTTTCCCTTTACGTCTATTTTTAATTTATCTAACCATAATATCTCCAAAAAAGATTTTGCTATATTTTCATAAGATTTTTTAGCAATTACTCGAATTTCTTTTTTATCTTTTTCTGGAAATGCAATTTTTAAATTTTTATATGTTACTCTACGTCTACTTTTAACTGTATAATATATTATGATTCCTAATAATTCTCCAAGTTTGTATCTTAAAGCCTTAGGTAATATTAATAATATTTTTTTAACAAAATTAAAAGAATATATTTCCAATTTGTCCTTCATTTTTACTCCTAATTCTTATTTAATATAATGCTTTAATAATCTCGTTTTAACTCATAAAACAATTTCGATATTATCTCCTTAAATATAAGAAAAGAGAGATCTCTCTCTCTTAACTTTTTCAGATTTAATTTATATTAAACCCGGTATGTTTATTCCACCTGTAACTTTATTCATCTCTTTTTCTGCTAATTCTTCTGCCTGTCTCATTGCTTCTACAACTGCAGAAGTCACTAAATCTTCAAGCATCTCAACGTCATCGGGATCTACAACTTCCGGGTTTAATTTTATTCCTAATAATTCCTTTTGTCCATTAACTTTTGCTGTTACTGCTCCTCCACCTACTGAAGCCTCAAGTTCTTTTTCTTTTAATCCCTCTTGTACTTCCAACATTTTCTTTTGCATTCCTTGAGCTTGTTTCATAATATTTTGCGAATTTTTAGATCCCTTATCCTTTTTTAATTTTCTTACCATTTTTGTCTCCTCTCTATATTAAATTGATTAATTTCTCTGTTATTATATCATATTAAAATCAAAGTTTCAAACTTAAAATCTTACTTTGATACCATTTCCATAAAACTCTATATTTTTTTTATGCCATTTAGATAAAGTATAGCCTATCCCAAATCCTATAGCACCACCTACTAATACATCTGAAGTCCAATGTCTGTCTTTATATATCCTCGCAAAGGAAACAGATGCAGGTACTATATAAATTAATCTAGTATATTCCTCTGCAAATGGAGTAAGCATAGCCCATGCTATAGTACTATGACCAGAAGGCAAAGAATCATAATCCTTGTTTGAAAAAGTTCCGAAAGGCTTAAATTTATACGGATTATCATTTGACTCTTTTTCTATTTCAGGTCTTCCACGACCAAAAGTATGTTTTAAAATCCCAGTGGTAACTCCTGCTAATAAAGTGGATTCAAATGAGGTAAATGAAGTCTGTTTTAACCTGTCATTTCTCAATATTATTCCTGTGGCATAACTTCCTAATATTAATTTTCCGGCAAATGGACCTCCAAGAGGATTAACTAAGTCAGTATATTCATCTAAAGATTCGTTTTTTATATTGGAAATTGCTTCGTCTATATATCTATCTGTCAAAAAAACAGTACCAACCAATATCCCAAATTTTCCAATATCTTTTTTTTTGATCTCAAGTTTCTGATTGTTAATATCTTTTATCCGGTTCCAGTCAGCTTTTAAATTTATTTTTTCATATTCAAAATC
The DNA here is from genome assembly GCA_051746725.1 of Fusobacteriota bacterium. Classification (GTDB taxonomy): domain Bacteria; phylum Fusobacteriota; class Fusobacteriia; order Fusobacteriales; family JBNJFI01; genus JBNJFI01. The sequence goes on along the minus strand of JBNJFI010000003.1, from coordinate 13,404 downwards.
AAGTCCAAAAATAGTCGTTGATATTATCAGAGAAAAAACAATATAAATATATATAACTTTTTTGCCCATCAATTACCAACTCTATATCTAAAGTTTATTTTTTTAGTTTCATTGGCAGGAACTTCTATATCAAATAATACCTTTTGATTGCTTTCTTTTTGATACTCATCACTGGTATTTATTATCTCCCAGTCTCCATTTAAATTATGCTCTACTTGAATTTGTGCATCTTCATCTTTATGATTTTTAAATGTATATTCCATTTCTTTTTCATTTAAATTTCGATTTAACTTGTCATAATCTTTTTGTTTTAAATCTCCTTCTATGTCAAAAGCAGTTCCTATATTCAATTTTATGCTTTTGTCCTTAGGAGTATGATCTATTCTATCTTCCCCAACAAATTCTTTCATATCTTTTTCTTCTTTATAGACCTTTACCTTACCTTTTGGCAAAGGAGAACCTAAACGATTTTGTTCACTGTTTTCAAATTGGATCATTATTCTTACTTTTTGATCATAATTACTAAATTTATAATATTTTTTAAATTTAGAATTAGTTGTTTTTATAAATTTAATTTGTTTATCCTGATTATTTTTTAGATCTGTCTTTCTTTTTATCTCATAAATATGGTAGTCAAAAAAGGATTGTTCTTTAACTTGACTTTCAGCATTTGCACTTGATCTAGAAGCTAAGTATTTCATTTTGGGATTTTCTTGAACTCTTTTTACATCTCCAGCTATTAATTTTAGGTTGGAGTTCTTATAATCTTTTCCAGAATTATTTTCAATATTTACCCAACCTATTAAATCTAGTCTTTTATCTTTTAAATTCAAAACATAATTTGCTTCCCAATTAATTTTTTTAGTTAAATATGAGACATCTATATAGTTATCGGACCTTCCACTTTCAATTTCCCATATAAATGATGGTTTAATTTGTAACTCTTTTTTCAATTCAGGTAATATCATTTGACCTTTAGGGTCTAGATATATTTCCTGAGTTTCTGTATTTTGAACTACTATTCCATTATTCACACTCAATAGCTTATATTCCCTTTTTTGAGTTTCATCCATTATATATATTTTTTCTCCTAAATACCGACTTAAAAGTTTTTGTTTATTAACTAAATCATATTCATAATTAGATTCTAATATATTCACTCCTTTTATAATAAGTGAATCAGTTTCAATATGCTGCGCAACATCTTTATAATTTATTAAGGTATCATTTCTTTTTAGGTCCAGATTTCTTTTCTCCTTTACTACCCCAAAATTATTATTATATATCGTAACTGATAACTCTGTAGTATCATCTGCAGTAGAATCATACGAAAATATAAATGTTGATAAAGATAAAAATATTAATATAGCTTTCTTCATTTTTTCCCCCTTGTATTAATCTAATTTTTCTTCTAACCTAAACTTCGGACCATGTCCAGGATAGACCACTGTTGACTTTGGAAAACTTAAAAGTTTTTTCATAGTAGTTTCCATTTTTTTTATTGATCCTGTTGGAAAATCAGTTCTTCCTATTCCATTTTTAAATATTACATCTCCTGAAAATAAAACCCCTTCTTTTTTGTCATATAACATCTTACTCCCATTAGTATGTCCAGGAGAATCAATTGGGTTTAATATTCCAATTGGATTTTTAGAATCATAAGTTTTTATATTTATATCTTTGCTAATTTTAAAATCATATCCATTTACATATGTTGATAAATTAAGATTGGAGTCATATAAAAATTCTAAATCTTCTTGACCTATATAAATTTGCAAATCATTTTTATATTGAATTAATCTCTTTAATCCTTCTATATGATCTATATGTCCATGGGTTAAAATCAGTTTTGTCAGATTTAGTTTATTAGCTTTTATATACTCAAGAATATCTTTAATGTTCTTTCCTCCAATGTCTATCAAAAAAGTTTCTTTACTTTTTAGATTATAATATAAATAACTATTGGATTCTAAATTATCTAATACAAATTTTTTTATTTCCATTTTACTCCCTCTCTGTAAGTCTCAAAGTAAGTCTCAAAATTTTATAATTATTATTTTATGGAATTTTTAAAAATAATATTTTTTCAAAAAATAATCCTATAATTAATAAAAGTAGTCCAATTTTTACTAGAACGTAATATAACTCATTATAATTATAAAAACTTTTATCCTCTATTTTTGTTTTTTCTAATTTATCAATATTATTAAAAATTTCTTCTAGACTTTTTAAATCTTTTGCTCTAAAATACTTACCTTTAGTTTCTCTAGATATTTTTTCTAAAAGTTCTTCATCTAAGGCAGTATTTTTAACCTCACGTTTCCCGAAGAAAGTATTTTGAGTTATAGTCTCAGCTCCAACTCCAATAGTATATATTTTTACATCTAATTCTTTTGCTAAATTCATTGCGGTTATGGGGTTTATCTCCCCAGTATTATTTTCTCCATCTGTTAATAAAATTATCACTTTAGATTTTGACTTACTATCCTTTAATCTATTTAAAGCAACAGATATCCCCATTCCAATTGCAGTCCCTCTTTTAGAAACATCATTGAAATTAACTCTAGATATAGTTTCTTTTAATACTAAATGATCTAAAGTCAACGGTATCTTTGTATAAGCTGTTCCACTAAACACAACAAAACCTATCCTATCACTTTCTCTTTTTTCCACAAAATCTATACCAACCTTTTTTGCAGCCTCTAAACGATTAGGTTTAAAATCTTGAGCTTCCATACTTCTAGAAATATCCATACTTATTATTATATCAAGTCCATCTCTTTCTATGATTTGGTTTTTAGTTGAAATTCTTGGACGAGCCAAAGCTATTATAAACAAGATAACAGCTAATAATATAATATAAGGCCCTATTTTATGTTTTATGGTTTTTTTTATGTTTTGATCTTTAAATAAAGAAATCCTTGAAAATTTTATATTATTTGTTTTCCTTTTTCTTAAAAAAATAAATAACGCTATTGGTATTAACAATAAAAAATATATATTAGCAAATTCAAACATTATTCCACCTCAAATATTTCCTCTTCTGATTTTTGTATAATTTCTACCAGCATATTTTTATATAGTTCTTTCTCCTCAGGAGTGGGAACTAATCCACCGAATTTACATAAATCTGCAAAATCAAGCCATGCTTTTAATTTTTCCTTGTCAATCTGACCAGGCACTTCCTTTAAAATTTCTTTGGATGTTTTCCCGGATATTTTTATTTTGTATCTGTTATATATGTACTCTTTAAATATTTTAGTTAATTCAAAAAAATATTCCTCTGATTCAATATTTCTAATTTGATTTATAAATCTTTGGAAAGAAGATTCCCTATTGTGTTTCCTTGATTTACAGAATTTTAATATAATTAGTATTATAATCATAAATATAAAAATGGCAATTCCTATTAAAAAATAGGTTATTGGCAAAGGTGATTTTAAAAGATCAATTTCTATTTGACCTTTTTCTGTAACATCTAATATTTTGTTTGGATCTGATTTATCTTTTTCCTCTATAACAGATTCAACTATAATTTCAAGATCTGTATTTCCAATTGAAATATTATGGGTTCCTGTTTCAAAGCTTCTAATGGATAATTCATATCCATTATCTTTTTTGACTAATTTTTCTATTTCAAACCCCTTAAATTTTTCTTCTATTTGATTTTTAGTTATGTTTTTTCCTTCGATACTTAAATTAACTAAATCCCCAATATATATTTTTTGAGAAAAAATTGTGATTCCGATTAAAACAAATAAAGCTATTATTATTTTTTTCATTGTTTTCCCCTCTTTAAAATTATTAAATTTATTAATTTAATTTGTTATGATTTATATTCTCTTTTCAAAAAAGAGCTTTAATGGTTTTATATAATCTTCATCAGTATATATAGTTATCAAATTTTTAGAAGGAATATTCTTGTTTATATTTAAGGTTCTATCCTTTTTTAAATTTTCTATAGTAATTTCTTCTCCTGTTTCTAAATCTTCAAATGAAAATATAGCACCTTTGGGTAATTTTTCTTCCATTCTATCAATTATTCTAATTAAGACTAAATCATGCTTTTTTGATATCATCTTTATTTGGTCTTCATATCCAGAATCTAAAAAGTCAGATATTAAAAATACAATGCTTCGTTTTTTTTGTATTCGGTTAAAATATTCTAGTGCATTTTGTATATCAGTTTTTTTATTTTCTGATTTATAATCTAAAATATTTTCTATAATAGATAATACATGCTTTTTCCCTTTTTTGGAAGGGATAATTTTATCTATCTTATCTGTAAAAAGAATACTTCCAATTTTATCATTATTTTTCATGGCAGAAAATGACAATGTAGCGCCTATTTCGGCTATAATATCTTTCTTGTTTCCAAAAAAGTTTGACCTAGATATATCCACAAGCAAAAACATATTTAATTCTCGTTCCTCTTTATATTGTTTTACATATGCTTTGCCTTGTCTTGCAGTAACATTCCAATCGATATTTCTAATATCATCTCCTGGATAATATTCTCTTATATCTTCAAATTCCATTCCATTTCCTTTAAAATATGAATGATATTCCCCTGAAAAAAGTGTGTTTGCTATTTTATTGGATTTTATTTCTATTTTCTTTATTTTTTTTATTAGATCTTTTGAAATCATTTTACTCCCCTTTTATAAAAAAAATTATTTTATTAATTTATGGTGAAGTAACATCTTCTAATATTCTTGATATCATTTCTTCTTTATTTATTTCTTCTGCTTCAGCTTCATAAGTTAGTAATATTCTATGTCTTAATACATCATATGCTATATCCTTAATATCATCTGGAGTAACATATCCTCTACCTTCTAAAAACGCTCTTCCCTTTGCCGCTACTATTAAATTTATAGAAGCTCTAGGAGAGGCTCCACAATTTATATACTGAGAATCTTCTCGAGTCTTAAAAATTATATCTAAAACATATTTTTTGATTTTATCATCTACATAAATATTTTTTATTAACTTTCTTATTTCAAATATTGTTTCTTTATCTAAAACTTTAGCAATTTCATTATCATCTTGATTTTCAGTTAATAAGTTTATAATATCTTCTTCCTCTTTTCTAGATGGATAATCTACTTTTAGTTTTAACATAAATCTATCTTGCTGAGCTTCTGGCAATGGATAAGTCCCTTGTTGTTCCAGTGGATTTTGGGTAGCTAATACCAAAAAAGGTGAATTTAATTTGTAAGTAATATCACCTATTGTTATCTGCTTTTCCTGCATAGCTTCTAATAAAGCTGACTGCACCTTTGCTGGAGCTCTATTTATCTCATCTGCTAAAATAATATTACTAAAAAGAGGCCCTTTTTTGGTAACAAAATCTCCTGTTTTCTGATGATATATCTGTGTACCTAATATGTCAGCTGGTAATAAATCTGGAGTAAATTGAATTCTTTTAAACTCTGCATTTAAAACCTTCGAAATTGTATTGACTGTTAACGATTTTGCCAATCCAGGAACTCCTTCAATTAATAAATGACCTCCTGTAAATGCACCAATCAAAATACGATCAATCATATATTCCTGTCCAATTACAGCTTTAGAAATTTCTTTTTTAATTAAATCAATCATTCCTTGATACTTAGACACCTTATCATTAATTACTTCTACTTCCATTTTATTTTTAAAACCTCCCACTTAAATTTTCTACTACTAAATTTTATCAAATTTACAGTTTTATGTAAAGTTTTAATTAAAGTTTTTCCCTTTTCTCACGATAATCTTTATATGATCGAATATAGTCCAAGGAGGGACTGTATAACAAAATCCAAGGAAGGTGATTATGATGTTAGTTCAAGCAAGTATTACTAGACCAAGCTTGGCTAGTAATCAAACTAATGTAACGCAGACTCAAAAAAGGTTAGAGGAGACAGATGTAATAAAAAGTAAGGTGGAAGTTCAAAAAAGTGATTCCAAAAAAGCGAGAAAAAGTAAACTTGATTTTAATTTACAAGATCAAGTCAAAAATCTTGCTACAAAGTTAGAAAAAACACAGCAATACACAAAATCTGCATCTACTGTTATCGCTACTAATCTTTTACAAGGAAATAGTATCGAGGTGAGTGCATGAGTAGAGCAAATTAAATAGATACTGAAAATGGAAGTCAAAAATTATAATTTTTGACTTCCATTTTTTTCTTAGTTTCGTATAACTTTTATTATATTAATTTTCCATATAATAAGTTTATATCTAATCTTTACGTATAATTTATATATTTTAACTTTCTTTTTCTCTTTTCATACTTCTAGTAGCAACTATATTTACTCCTGTATCTAAAATATTTTTAATTATAATATCTCCTAATTTTACTGGTGCTTCTACTTCAACCTTATTTATTTCATCCATACAATCAAATATAACTTCTTTAGGTACCCCTTGTTCTGTTTTAACAGGTAACCTTGGTAAAAGAGCTCCTTCTATTTTTACTGTTGTGGGTATTATCCTAGTAGGATTAGTCATTTCCTTTATTCCATATGCTTTTCCACGGGGACATATATTACCTTCTACTCTATATCCAGATTCCTCCGTTTCATCTGAAATTACTGTTAATCTACAACCAATTGGACAACTAATACAGATCATCTCTTTTTTCATTTTATAACACCTCTTTTTTGTCTATATTTTCTAATTCACTTTCCACTTCTACAGAGATATTTTTATATCCTTTTTTGTCAATTAATTCTCTTCTTAAAATAATACTTTCCATTTCTCCTGGAGCTAAATGTTTTTTAAAGACTTCCTTTATAATTTCGCCATCACCTTTTATCAATATTTTAGTATCTGAATAAATATTTTCAACTCTCATTAATAAATTTAATTTTTCTTCTACATTTTCCATTCTCAATTTATGCGGCACTATATATCCGATTCCAGCTCCAGGTATTGTATTGGTAATACTGGTATCTTCTGTTATTTCTCCAGCTACATATCGTGCAGCATGTTTTCCCGCTCTTTGACTCTCTTGAGTAACAAAATCAACTAGATCATGAACATGAACTACATTCCCACATGCAAATATTCCCTCTACTGAAGTTTCCATTGATTCATTTACAATGGGACCAGATGTTTTAGAATCCAATTTAATGCCAGCTTCTAAAGATAATTCATTTTCTGGAATTAATCCAACTGACAATAAAAGAGTATCGCATTCATATTCTTTTTGGGTTCCAGGGATTGGGTTTCTCTTTTTATCTACCTTTGAAATTATAACACTTTCAACTCTATTTTTCCCTTTTATTTCTTGGACTGTATGTTCTAATAATAATGGGATATCATAATCATGAAGACACTGAACTATATTTCTAGTTAATCCCCCTGAAAAAGGCATTATTTCAGCTACTGCTTTTACTTCGGCTCCTTCTAGAGCCATCCGTCTAGCCATGATAAGCCCAATATCTCCTGATCCAAGTATCACAACCTTCTTGCCTGTCATATACCCTTCCATATTTATAAAACGCTGGGCTGTCCCAGCTGTGAAAACACCTGCTGGCCTATATCCCGGTATAGATAATGCCCCTCTTGTTCTTTCTCGACACCCCATTGCTAAAATAATAGCCTTAGCTTCTATATTTGACAAACCATCTTTTGTGTTCATAATTGTAACTTTTTTGTTTTCTGTTATCGATAGGACCATTGTATCTAATTTATAATTTATATTCATCTCTTTTAATTCATTTATAAATCTTTCTGCATATTCTGGACCTGTCAACTCTTCTTTAAATATATGTAATCCAAAACCATTGTGAATACACTGTTGCAATATCCCGCCTAATTCTATATCTCGTTCTAATACTAAAATAGAATCTGCTCCATTTTTTTTTGCCTCTATAGCTGCTGCCAAGCCTGCTGGCCCACCACCAACAACTACAATATCATAATTTTTCATGATTTCTCCTTTCTTTTTTGAAATCCTATCATATAATTTCCCCTTATTCTTTAGTTCTTTCTGTTAAAATATATGACCCATCATTATCCTTTAATATATCTTTCATATCTTTCCCTAATTCTCTGGCTAAAATTTCTTGAATTCGAGGTCCGCAAAATCCAGCTTGACATCTACCTGAACCAGGTCTACATCTCTTTTTAATCCCATCAACTGTAGTAGCTCCCACAGGTCTTTGTATTGCATTTATTATTTCTGCTTCAGTTATGTGTTCACACCTACATATTACCCTTCCATATTTTGGATCTTTTTTGATTAACCTTTTTTGCTTTTCCTCAGATAATTCTATAAATTCAATTTGTTTTCGAAATGGATTAAAATCTTCTTTTTTGACAAATCCTTCATCTTTATCTTTTAATATATCTACTACATATTCTGCAATTGCAGGCGCAGAAGATAATCCAGGAGATTTTATTCCAGCTACATTAATAAAACCAGGAGTTTCTGATTCTTCTATAATAAAATCCCCCTTGTCAGGTTCTGCTCTTAATCCTGCAAATGTACGGATAGTTTTTGAGTAATCTATCTTTTTTGATGATTTTAAAGCAGTCTGACTAACATATTTTAATCTATCAGCAGTAGTAGCAACATTATCTTTTTTGTCTACATATTCTGCATCTGGCCCAATTAATAAATTCCCATGAACAGTAGGAGCTACCAAAACACCTTTTCCCTTTTTGGTTGGACATTGAAATATCACATGGTTAACTAAATCTCCTAATTGTTTATCCATTATATAATATTGTCCTCTTTTGGGATTAATTTTAAAACTAGGTTTATTTAGCATTTCATTTATTTTATCTGCATATACTCCTGCTGCATTAATTATATATTTAGATCTTATTGTTTTATTATTTGTAGATATCAAAAAAGAATCTTCTTTTTTATCAATATTATTTACTTTTGTATTTAAACTAACCTCTCCACCATTTACAACTCCATTTTCTGCTAAAGCTATAGCCAATCCCCATGGGTCAACTATTCCAGCTGTTTCTGAATATAATGCACCTTTTGCTTCTAAATTTATATTGGGTTCCATTTTCCTTAGTTCATCTTGATTAATTATTTTCATATTAGGAATACCATTTTTTATTCCTCTTTTATATAATTTTTGGATCTCGCCATCCATCTCTTCTTGACTAAATGCTACTACAAGGGAACCAATCCTTTTAAAATTAACATCTAGATCTTTACATAATTTACTAAACATTGGATTACCTAAAGCATTAAACTTAGCCATTAAGGACCCAGCATCTGCATCGTATCCTCCATGGATTATTGCACTATTAGCCTTTGTAGTTTCATTGGAGATGTCGCTTTCTTTATCTATTAAAACTACATCTAATTTATATTTTGTCAATTCTCTAAAAATAGTGGTTCCACTAATTCCTCCTCCTATTATCGCTACATCATACATAATTTCCTCCTCTACTTTTATAAATAATTTTTTATAATTAATTCCAAACATCATTAACTTTTTTAGTTTAAATTTATTTATGATTTTATTTTTTCCAGATTTTTATTCTTCTTTTTCTTTCCAGTCTTTTGCCTTATTTATTGCTTTTTTCCACCCCTTATATTTTTCACTTCTTGTCTTTTCATCCATTTCAGGACAAAATTCTCTGCCAATTTTCCAATGTTTAGCTATTTCTTCTCTACTTTCCCAAAACCCAACTGCTAATCCAGCAAGATAAGCTGCCCCTAAAGCTGTAGTTTCAGTTATCTCAGGTCTTTTTACTTTTGAATTTAATATATCCGATTGAAATTGCATCAGTAAATTATTCTCTGTAGCTCCTCCATCTACTTTTAACTCTTTTAATTCTACTCCAGAATCTTTTTCCATGGCTTCTAATACATCCCTAGTTTGATATGCAATAGACTCCAGGGCAGCACGTATAAGATGGTTCCTATTAACCCCTCTGGTGAGGCCTACAATCGCTCCTCGGGCATACATATCCCAATGAGGGGCTCCCAAACCTGTAAATGCAGGTACCAAATATGCTCCATTTGTATCTTCCACCTTTTCAGCAAAATACTCACAATCTGAGGCATCTGTTATTAATTGTAATTCATCTCTGAGCCATTGAATAGTTGCTCCTCCCATAAAAATACTTCCTTCTAGAGCATATTCAACTTTATCACCAATTCCAACTGCAATTGTTGTTAATAAACCTCGTTTTGAATTAACAATTTTTTCTCCTGTGTTCATTAGCAAAAAACATCCTGTTCCATATGTATTTTTAGCCATTCCCTTTTTATAACAAGCCTGTCCAAATAAAGCTGCCTGTTGATCACCTGCAATTCCAGATATTGGTATTCTAGTTCCCCCTTTACCTCCTAAATTAGCTTCACCATATATCTCGCTTGAGGATTTAACTTCTGGTAATATAGATCTGGGAATGTCTAACTCTTTTAAAAGCTTATCATCCCATTCTAAATTTCTTATATTATATATCATTGTTCTTGAGGCATTGGTATAATCAGTTACATGAACCTTTCCATTTGTAAGCTTCCAAATTATCCAACTGTCCATTGTTCCAAAAAGTAATTCTCCGTTTTGAGCTTTTTCCCTTGCCTCTTCAACATTATCTAGTAACCATTTAATTTTTGTTCCAGAAAAATATGCATCTAATATTAACCCTGTATTTTCATGTATATATTCTTTTAAACCTCTTCTTTCTAGATCATCGCATATTCCAGCTGTTCTTCTACATTGCCAAACAATGGCATTATATATCGGTTCTCCTGTGGTTTTATCCCATATAAGAGTAGTCTCTCTTTGATTAGTTATTCCTATGGATGCTACCTCTTCTGCTGATATCCCTGATTTAGCCATAACCTCTGTTAATACACTACTCTGAGTTGCCCAAATCTCCATTGCATCATGTTCTACCCAACCTGCTTTTGGATATATTTGAGTAAACTCTCTCTGAGCAACATTAATAATCTTTCCTTCTTTATTAAAAATAATTGCCCGTGAACTTGTAGTACCTTGATCTAAAGATATAACATATTTCTTTCCCATAATTTCCTCCTCATTTAATATATTAAAATTACTTATGACCAAACCATTTCACATAATTTGAATATAACTGCCCCGGCTATCCCACCTGTAATTGGTGCTATAATAGGAATCCAAAAATAATTCCATCCTGAATCTCGTTTTCCAGGAACAGGTAATAACTGATGAGCGATTCTTGGTCCAAAATCTCTAGCAGGATTAATAGCATATCCTGTTGGACCCCCTAGACTTAAACCCAAAGCCCATACTAAAATCCCTATCATAAAAGCGCTCATACCAGCAAGTTCATTTTGTGTTTGAGTTATACCTAAAATTCCAATTAACAAAATAGCAGTTGCTATAAATTCTGTAACTACATTCCAAAATGGAGTTGATATTTCTGGCATCGTACAAAAGGTTGCTAACTTTAAATCTGGATTATCTGTTTCATCATAATGTTGTTTAAAACTCAAAAATACTAACACAGATCCTGTAAATGCTCCTATTATTTGTGCAATTAAATACCCTGGAACTAATGCCCAAGAAAAATTTCCAATACTAGCTAATCCAATTGTAACTGCAGGATTTATATGGGCCCCGCTAACCCATCCTGTTATATATACAGCAATTGCAACTCCAAATCCCCACCCTGCTGTAATTGATATCCACCCTCCTCCCTTTGCTTTACTCTTATTTAATATCATATTTGCTACTGCACCATTTCCAAAAATAATTAATATCATGGTCCCTATAAATTCTGCTAAATACACACCCATATTAACCTCCTCTAAAATTTTATAGAAATTTTTAAATTTCTATAATTCAAAAAAATACGCATAGAAATCCCAATTAAGGGTTTTCTATGCGGCTTCTCTCATCTCTTGCCTTTATTTAATTTTTACATATTCCATATTTTATAATTTGTTGTACTTATTCCAGTTGCCCCTGCGCTAATACCTTCATATATTTCATCTTTTTTGTCTATTAATCCACTTGCAATTATAGGAATCTTTTTTCTTTTTGAAATTAAGTCAATAACTTTAGGAATAACACCTGGTAATATTTCAATTGCATCAGGTTTTGCAGATTCTATTATACTTTCGGCCTTTTTTAAAGACATGGAATCAAATATAAAAAACCTCTGAATAGCATAAATCCCTAATTTTTTTGCCTCTTTTATCAAATAACTCTTCGTTGATATGATTCCATCAATATTAATATTTTTATTTATATATTCCAAAGCTGCCTTGTCTCTACCTAGTCCAGAAATTAAATCTAAATGCAAAAAAGCAAGTTTGTTAGCATCTTTTATATCTTGAATTACACTTTTTAAATCAGTTATATTAGAATTTAATAAAAAGATTATCTCAACATTTGATTTGAGAGCTTTACTTAATCCCTCTTTATTTTTTACTGCTGCAATCACTGGACTTTTATCTATATTTGAATGAAACTTGTTATCCATAAATAACCTCTTTTCTTAACAGTCTAATGTATTATACCTTCAAAAAAGTTGTTTGTCAAATATTTTTTGATTTATTTTTGCTACCCAAAGGTTACTTATTAATCAAAGCGAGTCTTTGCTTATACTATGATATCTAAAAGAGAATCTGTTATTTCCTCTTTACTTTTTATGACTTCTATATTTGCTTGTACTGCTCTTTTAGAAGTATTGCTGTCTACAATATCTTTAGACATATTTCGATTTTTTATATTAGCAGCCCTATTAGAACTAGTATTAAATTGATTTAAATTTCTCTGTATTCCCGAAAGCGAATTATTTATATTCATTTTATCCCCCTTTTTTAGTAGAAGATTATAAGAAAGAAAATTTTCCTTTATAATTACAATTTTTTTTATTGTTTACAGATAAACCTTAACGTAAGGGCGAAGGGCCTTCGCCCGGGTTATTCCCAGAGATTTCGTTATTTCTCTTCTAAAAATTTACCCAACAATTCAACCAAGGTTTTAAAATATTTCCACCTAAAATAACCAAATAACTTTCGAATCTCAATGTTTTATATCTTTTCATCTTTTTCTCTTTTCTTTTTTCACTATTCTCTGTTCTCTGTTCTCTGTATTATAAAAAAGCTCCACCTGATTATATCAAGTAGAACTTTCTTAGTTTCTTTAAATTATTTTTATTAATTATTTTTTATTCGGTAGCCCAATCAGGGTCATCATCGGTATAATTATCTTCTGGCAACAAGTTAGCATGGATTTCCCCGTTAGATTCCTGATATATCCATCCACCACCACCACTAGTTATAGATGATGCTGAAGTTACAGTCTGTCCGGAATGTGGATCTGGGGTATTTGGCATAGTTTCCCGAGAATAATATTCTTGAAAATCAGCTGATAAAGTTCCATCTGCTTCAAAATCCTCTCCAGACCCAGTAATTCCATAACTTGGATAAGTTCCATCTT
>JBNJFI010000002.1:0-75843 GCA_051746725.1 Fusobacteriota bacterium | reverse complement strand
TTAAAAAAGCTTTGTACATATGTACAAAGCTTTTTTATGATCTTAAGATTATAATTTTAGAATTAAGACAAATTTATTATATTTTTAGATATTTAAAAATATAATAAATAAAAATGGGTTGAAAATTATATTCATATCAAGTATAATTAATATGTGGTTGCAAAATAAGCAAAATAAAAGTATGCTGTGAATAAGATTTGTCTAGGGGAGAAATTATAAACTAAATGGAGGTGAGAAGAATGATTTCATTAAGTCAGAACTTAAATACAAGTAATTATAGTAATTATTATAATGGAGAAGATCATTCTTCTAGCCAAGGGAAATTTTCCCAAAATAAAAATTATGAATCAGGAGCAGAAAAAAAACGTACTGATGGTATTTCAGAGAGTTTAAAAAAATATTTAGATAAATCTAATGATCAAAATCAAGATGAAAATACAATAAAAAAAAATAATTTGGAAAACCGAATTGGTGAAATAAAAAATGAGATTGAGCTTTCTAAATCAAAAGAAGAAATACAAAAAGATAAAGCTATAAAAGAACTACAAAGCATAGAAAGAAAGGTTATAGCTCATGAAATGGCTCATATGAGTGCAGGTGGAAAATTTGCAGGATCTCCAACATATTCTTATCAGCAAGGTCCAGATGGTAAAAGATATATAGTTGGAGGGGAAGTATCTATAAGTATTCAATCAGGGAAAACTCCCGAAGAAACCATGAGAAACGCAAGACAAGTTAAGGCGGCTGCAATGGCTCCAGCAAATCCTTCACCGGCTGATCTTTCAGTAGCTTCACAGGCAACAGCTATGGAAGCTAGAGCTTCTATGGAATTAGCTCAAAAAAGAGCCGACCAATCTTCAGGAAAAGATAATGAAGGGGATATAAATGAAACCTCAATAAATGATTCTGATGATTTAAAAAAACAAGAGATTACAAATAACATTACTGATGATAATAAAAAACAGGATAAATTTAAAAATGATGATTTAATAAACTCCGATACTAATAATATAGAGCATGTTAATAGAAAAAGAATTAAAAAAAGTAATAAAAGTGCAGATAATATAAATTTTGAAAAATCACAGAATTTAGATCTAAATAAATCGGATGAAGAACTTCTTCATATAAGAGAGATTAATGAATATAAAAAAAATAATGATTTGAAAGATGAACTGGGATCTAAGTTATCAATTATTGCTTGAATTTAAACAAAACTAAATAAAAGGAGAAATTAATGGAGATAAATATAGATATTATGAACAAGACTGATGTTGATTTAGAATTAAATAAAATAAAAGAATATATAAAAACTGTTTTAGTAAATGAGTATAAGGCGTTTGATCCAAAAAAGGTAGTCTATATTTCTATCACTTTTTTGAATAACGAAGATATAAAACAAATCAATAAAAAGCATCGAAATAAAAATTCTGAAACTGATGTAATTTCTTTTGCATACCATGAAAGTGAGATGTCGGGAGCAGTAGATACATTGGGAGATATTTTAGTATCTTTAGAAAGAGTTAAATCTCAATCCAAAGAATACGGTCATAGTTTTGATCGAGAACTTTTTTATGTTTTAACTCATGGAGTTTTACATCTTTTAGGATATGATCATATTAAAAAAGAAGATAAAAAAATAATGAGAAAAAAAGAAGAAGAAATTTTATCGCGGCATAACTACAAACGATAGTTAGTAAAGGAGGAGTGAATGAAAAAGGAAAGTAGAGATCTAGTTGAAAGCTTTAATTGTGCAGTTGAAGGAATAATAGAAACTATAAAAAATGAAAGGCATATGAAGATTCACTTTTTTGTAACCATTTTTATTATTATTATTTCTCTTCTTTTTGACATAACGAAATTAGAATTGGGTTTGATTTTATTTTCCATTTCATTAGTTTGGATAACCGAGATTATTAATACAGCTATAGAAGCGTTAGTTGATATGTATGTTCAAGAATATCATGAGTTAGCTAAATTAGCTAAAGATGCAGCAGCTGGAGCTGTTTTTGTTGCTTCAGTAAATGCTATAATAATGGGATATTTGGTTTTATTTGATGAATTTGAAAATATGAGTAGTTCGGTATTATATAAGATAACAACTTCGGAAATTCATCTTTCAGTTATGGCTTTAATTTTGGTTGTCATAGGTGTTGTTTATTTGAAAGCCTTATTTCGTCGTGGACGTCCTTTTACCGGCGGCATGCCCAGTGGGCATAGTGCAGTGGGTTTTTCGATTTGGGTTTCTAGTTGGTTTATAACAAATAATATATATATGATTTCTATGATATTTATAATGGCTTTGCTCATAAGTCAAACGAGAGTTAAAGCTAATATACACTCATTAGGTGAAGTTATTGCAGGGGCTATATTTGGTGGCACAGTAACATTCCTGTTGTTTTTATGGTTAGCCCCCCACTATATATAGTTGTTCGAGAAAAAAACCACGTATATATCGTGGTTTTTTTGTTTTTTTGATTGACAATTAAAATCCAATAAGATATAATATATACATCAAATTCAAAACAATCTATATTAAATTAAATAAAATTTTATATAGAGGAAAATAATAAAAATAGAAAATTAAATCAAAAAGGTTATAAGAGGAGAGGGGCTAGAAATGAAATTAGTAAAAAGAGATGGAGAAGAAATTGAATTTAAGTTAGGGAGAATCACAGAGGCTATCAAAAAGGCTTTTGAGGCTACAGAGTCAAAGTATACAGAAGATATTTTAAATTTATTATCTCTCAGAGTTACGTCGGATTTTCAAGATAAGGTTGTAGAGGATAAAGTCGAAATTGAAGATGTACAAAATAGTGTTGAAAAAGTTTTGGAAGAAACAGGATATACAGATGTAGCAAAAGCATATATTTTATATAGAAAGCAAAGAGAAAAAATTCGAGATATGGAATCTACTGAGCTAGATTTTAAACATACAATGGAAAAATATTTACATGTTGAAGATTGGAGAGTTAAAGAAAATTCCACAGTTAATTATTCAGTGGGGGGGCTAATCTTAAGTAATTCTGGTGCCATAACAGCTAATTATTGGCTTTCAGAAGTATATGATAACGAAATTGAAAAGTCTCACAAAGAGGGAGACTTCCATATACATGATTTATCAATGTTGACTGGATATTGTGCTGGATGGTCTTTAAGGCAGCTAATAGAGGAAGGTTTAGGAGGAGTATACGGTAAAATAACATCTTCTCCAGCAAATCATTTAAATACTCTCTGCAATCAAATGGTAAACTTTCTAGGAATACTACAGAATGAATGGGCAGGGGCCCAAGCTTTTAGTAGTTTCGATACTTACTTAGCTCCTTTTGTCAAAAAAGATGAATTATCATATGACGAAGTAAAACAAGCCATACAATCATTTTTATTTGGTGTAAATACTCCTAGTAGATGGGGAACTCAAGCACCATTTAGTAATATCACGCTAGATTGGACTGTTCCGCAAGATTTAAAAGATCAAAATGCAATTGTAGGCGGTAAAGAACAAGACTTCAAATATGCAGATTGCCAAAATGAAATGAATCTTATTAATAAAGCTTTTATAGAACTTATGCTAGAGGGGGATTCAGAAGGAAGAGGATTTCAATACCCAATACCAACATATAATATAACTCCTGATTTTAATTGGGATACAGAAAATGCAACTTTATTATTTGAAATGACTTCCAAATACGGGACACCATATTTTCAAAACTTCGTTAATTCTGACTTAGATCCTGGAGATGTGAGATCTATGTGTTGTAGACTTCAGTTAGATAAACGTGAATTAAAAAGAAGAGGGGGAGGTTTATTTGGAGCCGATGAATTTACTGGAAGTATAGGAGTTGTAACAATCAATCTCCCGAGATTAGCTTATAAGAGTAAAAATACTGATGAATTCTATTCTAAATTGGAAAGATTAATGGAAATTGCTTCTAGAAGTTTGGAAACTAAAAGAACAGTTATAGAAAAATTAAATGACGAAGGGTTATTTCCTTATACTAAAAGATATCTAAAACATTTTGATAATCATTTTTCAACTATAGGACTAGTGGGGATGAATGAAATGGCTGAAAATGCAGATTGGTTAGATGGAGATTTAACTGATAAAAAATCCCAAGATTTTTCTGGAGAAGTTTTGGACTTTATGAGAGAAAAATTAGCAGATTTTCAAGAAGAAACTGGAAATTTATATAATTTAGAGGCTACTCCTGCTGAAAGTACTGCATATAGGTTAGCAAAGATGGATAAAGAAAGATGGAGTGATATATCAACTGCTGGTAATGATACTCCATACTACACTAATTCGTGTCATCTTCCAGTTGGATTTAGCGAAGATATATTTGACGCCTTAGATGTTCAAGAAGATTTACAAACTAAATTTACAGGAGGAACTGTATTTCATACTTTTTTAGGACAAAATATAAAAGATGCTGATACTACTAAAAATTTAGTTAAAAAAATTGCCGAAAATTATAAATTACCATATTATACAATATCACCAACTTACTCTGTTTGTCCTGAACATGGATATATTATAGGAGAAGAGTATAATTGTCCTGAATGTGATGCGACAACGGAAGTATATAGTAGAATAACAGGATATTATAGACCAGTTCAAAACTGGAATGACGGTAAACAAGAAGAATTTGAAGATAGAAAGGAATATATAGAAGAAAAATCCATAATCAAAAAAGGTCAAGATGGTTCTAAAAAATATCTATTTACAACAAAAACTTGTAAAAATTGTCCTAAAGCTAAGGAAGAACTTTCAGATCATAATGATATTGAACATATAGATGCTCATCAAAATATGGAGCTTGCTCGTGAATACGGAATCAGATCTGTTCCAGCACTTGTTATACATGAGGGTCCAAATATAAAGAAATATAATGGAGTAGAAAATATTATTAAATATAAAAAAGATGCTTAAACAAAAAAGAGGGGATCCCCTCTTTTTTGTTTAAAAAATTAAATTTAGCCTAAGTGAAATTCCGAGGAATAAATAGACATGCATTTAAACTTGCGATTTACACTCAAATGAACTTTTTTGAAATAAAATTGAAATATGATTAATTATAAGCTATACTTATAATGAGGTTATCTATTTATAATATAATACTAAAATCGAGGAGGAATAATTATGAGTGAGCGAATTGTTGTGGTAGGTGGTGGTGCTGGTGGAATGACAGCAGCAACTCAAATAAGAAAGAAAATGCCGGATTCAGAAGTTGTGGTATTTGAAAAAACAGAACATGCATCTTGGGCAGGATGTCCAATGCCTTATTATATAGCTGAAGAGATCCCAGAAAAGAGTGTTTTACATCATAAACCAGAATATTTCAAGAAAAAAAGAAATATTGATGTTTATGTTAATCATGAAGTACGAAAAATTGATTTTAATAATAAAAAAATAAAAGTTGTTGGCGATAAGATATCAAAAGACTTTTCATATGATAAATTAATTTTAAGTACAGGAAATAGTCCTCTAATACCCAAAATAAAAGGTTATTCAAAAGACATAGATGGACTTTTTAACCTATCCCATGCAACAGATGGTTTAGCAATAAAAAAATATTTAGACGGTAATAATATCAAAAAAGGAATAGTTGTTGGAGCTGGATTTATCGGAATGGAAATGGCAGAAAGTTTTCAAAAAAGGGGATTAGAAGTTAAAGTAGTAGAGCTTCAAGAAGATATTTTACCAACTTTTGATTTTAACTTAAAAAGAGGCATTTCCAAAAAAGCTAAAGAAAAAGAAATTGATATAATTCTAGGAAAATATGTTTCTGAAATCAAAAAAGAGAATGGAAAAATTAAATCAGTCGTTTTAAATACTGGTGAAGAATTAGAGACAGAGATTATTCTTATGAGTGTAGGTGTAAAACCAAATTTAGATCTTCTAGAAAACTCTGATTATCCATTTGAAGGAGATAAGTTTACAGTCAATGATTATTTGGAGACAAAATATAAAGATGTATATGCTATAGGAGATATGATTTATACTAAAAATTATATAACTGATAAAATAGTATATGCTCCATTTGGAGATGTTGCTGATAAACAGGGAATTATAGTTGCGGAGAATATATCTGGAAAAAAGAGAAAATATAATGGAGTAGGAGGAACTTTTGCAACTTCCTTTTTTGATATACGAATTGCAAAAACAGGACTATCATTAGATGAAGCTAAAGATAATGGCTGGAATGCTGACTCTATAACTTTAAGAGGGTTTACGAAGATATCTTCGTTTGAAGATTCCGGTGGAGGTAAAATGGAATTGATATATGATAAAGATAATAATAGTATTTTAGGAGCAGCTATGGCAGGGGATGAAGCAATAGCGCAATTTATCGATCAAGTTGCCATTATTATCGCTAATAAGATAAGTTTAGAAGATATTTTTGATGTAGATTATGCGTATTCTCCAACCAATTCCACTGTTTGGAATCCTTTATTAGTAGCCTATCGAAAGTTAATAAAATAAAATTTACGTTAATGAAAAATTAAAAAATCGGAAGTTTAAATTTTATAAATCTTATTTATAAAAAAAGAAAAAAAAGAAAATATAGAGTAAAAAAAGACTTCCTTTAAAGGAAGTCTTTTTTTATGATTTGTTAATTATAAAAGCAATAAATTTTAAAACTTCATTACTTTTATTTTTTAATCCATGAAATTCACCTTGTGCAGTGTATATTAGATCTCCAGAAGTAACATTTTTACTTTCTCCATTATCATTAACTATACCACTTCCAGAAAGGATAAAATAGATCTCTTCATCATCAACATGCTGATGATAACCTATTTCACTATTAGGTCTAAGTTCCATCACATTAAACCCCTGTAAACCGTTACTTAGGTCTTCTGATTTTAGATATGCAAATGCATCAACGAAACCTTTGCCATCCCTTGGTTTACTAACTGCGTTAGAATTAACTGATTCTTTTTTGATAAGCATAATTCATCTCCTTTACAAAAAAGAGCATCCATAAAGGATACTCTCTGTTTTTATGTTATTAAATTTAATTTTAAATAAAAATGGTGGTTAGGGAAGGATTTGAACCTTCGAAGGCAACTGCCGGCAGATTTACAGTCTGCTCCCTTTGACCACTCGGGAACCTAACCAATATTTTATTAATGGCGGGAGTGACGAGATTCGAACTCGCGACCTCCTGCGTGACAGGCAGGCGCTCTAACCAGCTGAGCTACACCCCCAAACTATTGTTTGGATCTTATCAATTTATTTATATTATAATGGTGGCCGGAGGCGGACTTGAACCGCCGACACGGGGATTTTCAGTCACCTGCTCTACCGACTGAGCTATCTGGCCACGTTATAATATGGCGGAGAGACTGGGATTCGAACCCAGACACCTTGCGGTTTCACCGATTTTCAAGACCGGCCCCTTAGCCGTTCGGACATCTCTCCATAAATTGGTACTCCCAAGGGGAATCGAACCCCTGCTGCCGGAATGAAAATCCGGAGTCCTAACCGCTAGACGATGGGAGCAAATGGTGGATTCACCAAGATTCGAACTTGGGACCGCTCGGTTATGAGCCGAGAGCTCTGACCAACTGAGCTATGAATCCATTTGGAGCGAAAGACGAGGGTCGAACTCGCGACATTCAGCTTGGAAGGCTGACGCTCTACCAACTGAGCTACTTTCGCACACAAAATGTTATTGATATATGTTGGTAACACTTGCCTCAACAACGAGACTAATAATATCATATAATTTTATATTTGTCAAACTTTTTTTAGAAAAAAATGATAAAAAAATAATATCCAGACATAATTTCTTTAAAATAAAGGGATTATCAAATGCAAGAATTTAAATTAATCTTTACGGAGGAACAAAAAATATGTTATAATATTAAAGAATAAAATATAAAATAAGGAGGAAATAATGGAAATAAAAATTAAAGATCTTACAGAAAAAGAAGTTGAGAAGAAAGGAATAAGAGATTGGCCAATCTGGAATAAGGAAGTTTCAAAGTTTGATTGGCACTATGATCAAGTAGAAGAGTGTTTAATTTTGGAAGGAGAAGTTGAAGTTACTCCAAAAGGAGGAGACCCAGTTCATATAGAACCTGGAGATTTTGTTGTTTTCCCTAAAGGGATGGACTGTGTATGGAATATCAAAAAAAATATAAAAAAACATTATAAATTTAAATGAGATAAAAAGAGTAGTTAATATTAACTACTCTTTTTTGCAAATTCCTTTTATTTTACAAATATAATTTTGATATTAAATTCATTGAGTTTGATCATTTCAAAATCTCAAAACTATTTGCTTTTTTATCACTAGTATAGTATAATAAACATAGGTTATCAAAATATTTTAGGAGGTATATAATAGATGAAACAAGCACAAGAATTAAGAGGTGGAAGTACTTTTAAAAGAGGAGACTCTGTTTACAGAATAATTAAAGCAGAACGTCATCAAAGTACAGCAGGAAGAAGAGCTAGTGCTGCAGAGATGAAATTTAAAATAAGAGATCTATTTTCTGGCAAAGTAACTCAAGAAACAATAGAGGCAACGGAATTAATGGAAGATATTATTTTAGATAAAGCTGATATGCAATTTTTATATGAAGATGATGGGAATTATTATTTTATGAATCAAGATACTTTTGAACAATTATCAATTACTAAAGATATCTTAGAAGATGCAGTTAATTATTTAAAAGAAGAAATGGTGATTCAAATTTTATCTTATGAGGGAAGACCTGTAGGAGTAGAATTACCTACAACAGTTAATTTAGAAGTTGAATATACGGAACCTGGATTAAGAGGAGATACAACAGGGAAAGCTACAAAACCTGCTACTCTGGAAACGGGATTTGAAATACAAGTACCTCTATTTATAGAAATAGGTGAGCTTTTAGAAATTGATACTAGAACTGGTGAGTATGTGAGTCGAGCTTAACTAAATTAAATTAAAATACATTGAGAGGTCACTTAAATGAGTGACCTCTTTGATTAAAAGGAGAGAAAATGTCTAAGGAATGGTTAAATAAAATTTTAGAGGAAGAAATTTTAATTTTAGATGGTGCCATGGGTACTGAATTGCAAAAAATGGGGTTAGGTGCTGGCGAGGCACCTGAATTATTAAATATTAAAAATCCAGATATGATCAAAAAAGTCCATAAATCTTATATAGATGCTGGTTCTAATATTATCGAAGCAAATACTTTTGGGGGTAATAGATATAAATTAGATGAGTTTGGATCTTCAGATAAAATAGTAGAAATTAACACTCAAGGTGTAAAAATAGCAAAAGAGGCCGCCGCAGGAACAGATGTAAAAGTTTTTGCATCGATGAGTTCAACGGGTAAATTTATTGAACCTGTAGGGGAATATTCTTTCGATGATATATATGATGTATTTAGAGAACAGGCAATTATTTTAGAAAAAGCAGGAGCTGATGGTATATTAGTTGAAACAATGACTGATATAAAAGAGATGAAAGCTGCTATAATTG
This sequence comes from Fusobacteriota bacterium, assembly GCA_051746725.1. GTDB lineage: Bacteria > Fusobacteriota > Fusobacteriia > Fusobacteriales > JBNJFI01 > JBNJFI01. Next base: position 66,364 of record JBNJFI010000002.1, on the reverse strand, counting down.
CAATAAAAACTAACACAAATTTACCAATAATGGCTTCTATGACTTTTCAAGAAAATGGAAGAACAGTTACAGGTACTGATCCTAAAACCGCTGCTATAATATTAGATAGTTTAGATGTAGATGTAATAGGAGTAAACTGTAGTCTAGGTCCAAAAAAGCTTTATGAATTTTTAGAAGAAATGATAGAAGTTACAGATAGACCTTTATTTGTTCAACCTAATGCGGGATTACCAAAGTTAGTGGATGATAAAACAGTTTTTGATGCAACTCCTAAATTTATGTGTGACTACTCGGAAAAATTTTATGAACTTGGAATAAATGTGATTGGTGGATGTTGCGGAACTAGTCCTGAACATTTGAAAATGATTAGTGAAAAGCTCAAGTCAAGTCCTAAAAGAGAGAGAAAAAACAAAACGGGAGTTACTTATTTAGCGTCTAGAAGTGGTTATGAAAAAATTGGTTCCAGTGAAATGGTTAAAATATTAGGGGAAAAAATAAATCCCAACGCTTCGAAAAAAGTTAAAGAAAATATTAAGAAATATAGAACTACAGAGATAAGAAAAAAAGCTTTGAGTCAAGTAGATAATGGAGCAGCTGTTTTAGATATAAATGTTGGTTTAGGAACTATTGATGAAGCTAAGATGATGAAGAAAGCAATAATGGCTGTGGAAAATGTCGTAAATGTTCCAGTTGCTATAGATACAACCGATATAAATGCGTTAGAAGAAGGATTGAAAGCATGTTCTGGAAAACCTCTAATTAATTCTGTAATGGGGAAAGAAAAAAGCATGAAAAAAGTTTTTCCTTTGGCTAAAAAATACGGAGCAGCTGTCTTAGGTCTGACACTTGATGAATCCGGTATTCCTAGAAAAGCAGAAGATAGATATAAAGTTGCAAAAAAGATAATGGAAAAAGGAATGGGATATGGTATCAAAAAAGAGGATATTTTAATAGATGCATTAGTTTTAACTGCTTCAGCTGAACAAGATAAAGCTCTGGAAACAGTCAAAACAATAAGATTAATAAAAGAAAACTTAGGTTTAAATACTGTATTGGGAGTTAGCAATATATCCTTTGGGTTACCAAGTAGAAGTCATATAAATTCTGCATTTATTTCAATGTGTATTGGAGCAGGATTAGATCTACCAATAATGAATCCCATGGATACTAGAATGAAACAAGCTATAATGGCAGGTTGTGTTTTAACAAATAGAGATAAGAAATCTAGTAATTATATATTGTTTAGTAGTAAAGAAGGAGATGAAAATCAAGATAATAAAAAACTTGAAAATGAGAAAAATCTTTCTATAGAAGAAAAAGTAGAAAATATAATCTTAAAAGGGAATTCTGAAGATATAATCCCTGAGTTAAATATTTTAATGAAAAAGATGAAACCGTTAGATATAATTAATAAAATATTAATTCCAAGTATTACTAAAGTTGGGGATTTATACGATAAAGGTATATATTTTTTACCACAATTAATCGCTTCAGCAAATACCATGGAAAAAGGAGTTAATATGCTTAAAGAAAATATGGAAGATGATGATTCTAATTCTTTAGGTAAGGTTGCTTTTGCAACGGTTAAAAATGATATACATGATATAGGTAAAAATATAGTTGTTGTACTACTAGAAAATAATGGATTTGAAGTTATAGATTTAGGTAAAGATGTCAACACAAAAACTATAATTAATACTATTAAAGAAGAAAAATTAGATATAATTGGGTTAAGTGCTTTAATGACAACTACAATGGTGGAAATGAAAAAAACAATACACAAAATAAAAGAAGAAAAATTAGATGTGGAAATAATGGTAGGTGGTGCAGTAGTTACACCTGAATTTGCAAAAGAAGAAGGTGTTTATTATTCTACTGATGCTGTAGATGCTGTTCGTGTTGCAAAAAAGGCTGTTCAAAAAAGAAAAAAGGAAAATAAATAAGGCTATTCAAAAAAGGTGGAGTATGAAAAAAATTATAATTATATTTTTTATAGTATTTAAAATAGGAATTGGTAGTGATGTTGCAATAATAAGTAGTTTTAATGTTAAACACTTAGGATGGAAAGGTAAAAATATTAAAAAATTAGCTCCTATTATTTCTCTTTTTGATCTTGTAGGGTTACAGGAAGTAATGAAAGAAAGTGGATTAATTAAATTAAGAGATGAACTACAAAATCAAACGGGAGAAAAATGGGGGTATTATATTACTTCAGAATCAGTGGGATCTAGTAAATATTATCAAGAATATTATGCTTATATTTGGAAAAAAGATCGAGTAGAGATGATAAGAGAACTAGGCTTTTTTGAGGAAGAAAATGAATCTGATTTTTCTCGTGAACCTTATGGAGCAGATTTCAGAATAGGAGAATTCGACTTCACCTATGTTTTAGTTCACTCAATTTTTGGTGATAAAAAAACAGAAAGACAAAATGAAGCTAGATTGATAGATGATGTATATATGTATTTTCAAAAGATTAATGGTTCCGAACAAGATGTTTTAATTGGGGGAGATTTCAATCTTCCAGCATATGATGAAGCCTTTTCTCAGTTATTTAGTTTAGAAGATGAGATATATTATGCTATTGACCCGACCAATAAAACAACCATAGGACACCACGGTTTAGCTTCTAGCTACGATAATATTTTTTACTCATATAAACACACTAAAGAATTCACAGGAAATTATGGAGTCTATGATTTTACAGTTAATAACCATAAAGAAATTAGAAAAACAGTTAGCGATCATCTTCCTGTTTTCATTGAAGTTAACATAGAAAAAGATGATGACTAGTAATACTACCTTCGAAACATACTTGAGAAAAGAGGCAAGAAATGAATATACTAAAAGACAAGGAATTTTTAAAAAAATTGTTGATAATAGGATTACCAATAGCATTACAGAATCTTATCATGTCTTCAATGAATATAATAGATGTATTTATGGTTGGACAACTAGGAGAGGTTTCAATTGCAGCTTTAGGTTTAGCAAATCAAATATTTTTCCTAATAGTTTTAATGCTATTTGGGATTAATAGTGGAAGCTCAGTATTTATAGCTCAGTTTTGGGGAAAGAGAAATATCTCTAAGATAAAAGAAACTCTGGGGATAGCGATTTCGCTAGGCATTATAGTAACCGCTTTTTCTTTTTTGGGAGTTCAATATTATGGAAAAATATTACTTAGAGTATATACAAAAGATCTAGAAGTTATAAATCAGGGTTATGGATATTTGAAAATTGTATCATGGAGTTATATTTTTACTTCTATAGCATTTGCATTTTCCATAGCATTACGAAGTATCGAGAGAACAAAAATACCCATGTATACAAGTTTAGTTTCTCTTTTAATAAACGCAACTTTAAATTATATATTTATTTTCGGAAAATTTGGATTTCCTGCCATGGGAGTAAGAGGAGCAGCTTTGGCTACATTAATAGCAAGAACAATTGAATGTTTTGTAATAATTTCAATTACCTATGCAAGAAAATTTCCTTTAGCAGGGAGATTAAAAGAATTATTTACGTTTGATTTCACATTATTTAAAAGATTTTTCAAAACATCTTTTCCTATAATGGTCCATGAACTTTTTTGGGCTTTAGGAATAACAACCTATAATATTGTATATGCTAGAATAGGAACAGCATCTTTAGCAGCAATTAATATCGAAGGCAGTATAGAAAGGATTGCATTTGTATTATTTATTGGAATAGGGAATGCTGCGGGAATAATGATTGGAAATGAAATAGGAAAAGGGAATAAAGAAAGAGCTTTTGATTATGCAAAAAAGAGTATTATTATAGGTCCGTTTTTATCGATATTTATAAGTACAATGTTGATTTTTAGTTCAGGATATATACTTAAAATCTATGATGTTTCTGAACAGGTTTATAATTATTCAAGGATATTATTAATTATTTTTAGCATATATATGCCATTTAAAGTGTTCAACATGACAAATATAGTGGGGATATTAAGAAGTGGTGGAGATACTAAATATGGTCTTTTTCTCGAATTAGGAGGAATATGGTTGATAGGAGTACCATTAGCTTTAATTACAGGCTTAGTTCTTGATTTATCTATATATTATGTATATATATTTGCTAATTTAGAAGAAATTTTTAAAATGATTTTTGGATTAAAAAGATTAATTTCAAAAAAATGGCTCAATAATTTAGTCGAAAATGTTTAAAAATAAATGGAATGAAGGGATGATAAAAGTGGAATATAAAATAAAGGATGGAACTACAATATTAGGAGCAACAGTTGATAGCATAGGAGTAAATTTTGCAGTATTTTCAAGAAATGCAAAATCCGTGACATTGGAAATATATGAGAATTACTATGATAGAAAACCAATATTCAAACATAAATTAGATGAAATAAGAAATAAAACAGGTGACATATGGCATATACATGTGGGCGGAATAAAGGATAGACAGTTTTACGGTTGGAGAGTTGATGGTGAATATGAGCCTACTAAAGGTCATAGATTTAATAAAAATAAGTTATTAATTGATCCATATGCCAAAGCCGTTTCTAATCAATACGATTTTGGAGATGAAGCAAGTTACAGTTATGATAAGAAAAAATCTTTAGAAGATGATACTACTTTTTCTGAAGATGATTCTGCCCAACTCAATTCAAAATCAATAATTATAGATGAAAGTCAATATGACTGGGATGGGGATAAACATCCTAGAATTCCACTAAAAGATACATTTATATATGAAATGCATGTAAGATTATTTACACAAGATAGAAGCTCTGGATTAGATGATAAAGACAGAGGGACTTTCGAAGGGATTTTAGAAAAGATCCAACACTTAAAAGAATTAGGGATTACTGCTATTGAACTATTACCAATATTCGAATTTAATATAAATGCTCCCACTGGTGTTAACCCAGCAACAGGAGAACCTTTAAAAGATATATGGGGCTATAATCCATTATGCTTTTTTGCTGTAACCGGTAACTATACAAAGGGACCTAGATTAGGAGAACAAGTATTTAAATTTAAAGATTTTGTAAAGGCTCTTCACCAAGAGGGAATGGAAGTTATATTAGACGTTGTTTATAACCATACAGGAGAAGGAAATGAAAAAGGTCCTTCGATTTCTTTTAAAGGATTTGACAATTCAATATATTATATGTTATCCGATGAAAATAAAAGATATTATTGTAATTATTCTGGTACTGGAAATACATTAAACTGTAGTCATGCAGTTGTAAAAGAGATGATTATTGATAGTCTAAGATATTGGGTTCAAGAAATGCATGTAGATGGATTTAGATTTGATTTGGCAGCAATATTAGGTCGATCTTCTAATGGAGAGTGGATAGGAGATCTTTCTTTATTAAAAGATATTGCAGATGATCCTATTATATCTGGAAGCAAACTTATAGCAGAAGGTTGGGATGCCGGTGGAGGATATCACGTTGGAGAATTTCCAGTTGGATGGGCAGAATGGAATGGAAAATTTAGAGATACTGTAAGAAAATTCATAAAGGGAGATCATGGGGTTGTAGGAGACTTAGCTACTAGATTAGTTGGAAGTCCTGATCTATTTAAAAAATATGGAAGAAAACCATATCATAGCATTAATTTTATTACTGCACATGATGGATTTACAATGTGGGATTTAGTTTCTTATAATGAAAAGCATAATTTTGAAAATGGAGAGCGAAATAGAGATGGAGCTAATGACAATTACAGTTATAACCATGGTGTCGAAGGAAAGACAGGAGACCCTGAGATCATAAACCTTAGAAAAAAACAAGTAAAAAACTTTTTTGTAATATTAGGTATTTCTCAAGGAGTGCCTATGATGTTAATGGGAGATGAGTTCGCTAGAAGCAAAGGCGGAAATAACAATACTTATTGTCATGATAATGATATAAACTGGCTAGATTGGGATAACAAAAAAGAATATGCTGACATTAATGAATTTGTAAAAAAAATGTTTAAATTTAGAAAAGAACATCACTCATTAAAACGAGCTCACTTCTTTCTAAGCAAAGATCTTTCAGGTGACGGTGTTCCAGATATTACTTGGCATGGAACCAAACTTGAAAAACCTGATTGGGGATACTTTTCAAGAGTATTAGCTTTTATGATAAGTGGAGAAGACTTCATGGATAAAGAAACTCCAAGTGATAATGATATTTATGTTGCCTTAAATGCACATACAGATGCTTTGGATTTTGAACTCCCAAAATTGAAAGGAAAAAATTGGTATAGAATAGTCGATACTGATAAAGAAAATGCTTTTTTGGATGAAGGAAAAATAGTTACATCTAAAAAATATAAAGTAGAAGGTCGGAGTTCAATAATTTTAATTTCAAAAAAGATCTAAAAGGTTAAAAACATAATGAGTGTTGAGGGGGAAAAATGTATAAAATAACAGATTTTAATAAAACTGCTTTAATATTTAAAGATAAAAAAATATCATATAAAGAATTAAAATTAAATAATAAAAAATATTCAAAATTGTTTAATCTAAAAGATAATTCGAAAGTAGGATTATTCTTTGAAAATAGACCTGAATGGTTATACACTTTTTTTGGATCTTGGAAAAAAGGGGGTCAAAATGTTTTAATTGATGCAATGGCAACAAGTGAGGAAGTAGCTCATATTGTAAATGATTCTGATACAGAGGTTATAATAACTTCGAACAAAAGTTTGGATACCTTACAAAAAGCTATAAAATCCATTGGCAAAAAAGAGAATATAAACGTTATAAATATTGATCAAATAACTGATGAAGATTTTAAATATGAAGAAGGAAAATATGAGAAAAAACCTGAAGAAGTAGGCGCTTTAATATATACATCTGGTACAACTGGATCTCCAAAAGGCGTAATGTTAACTATGAAAAATTTTATGACAGAAATAAAAAGCATTTCAAAGTTAAATATGGTTAAAAAAGAAGAGAAAGTTTTAGTGATATTACCTTTTCATCATGTATATCCATTAACTGCAACCATGTTAATCCCTATTCAAACAGGAATGACTCTTGTATTTGTAGATACGCTTACAGGGGATGCTATTTTAAGCGCAATGAATAAATATAAAGTTAATGTTGTTGTTGCTGTTCCTCGTATTTTCGAATTATTTCATTCGAAAATAATGAGTCAAATTAATTCAAATAAAACCATAAAACTATTACATAATCTTTCTAAAAAAATATATAATTTAAAAGTGGGAAGAACTCTTTTCAAAAAAGTTCATGATAAATTTGGAGGAGAAGTAGGATTATTTATAAGTGGAGGAGCAAAATTAGATAAAAAAATAGTTGAAGATTTTTGGGCCATGGGATTTAAAATATTAGAAGGATATGGATTAACAGAAACGGCTCCAATAATTGCATTAAATGAAAGATGGGGGAAAATAAAAGCTGGATCTGTTGGAGAACCAATTCCAGGGACTGAAATAAAATTAGTAGATAAAGAAATAGTTGTAAAAAGTGATGTGGTTATGAAAGGGTATTATAAAAATAAAAAAGCAACGGAGAAAGTTTTAAAAAATGGATGGTTTTATACTGGAGATAAAGGATATTTTGATAATGAGGGATATCTATATGTTACAGGAAGAAAGAAAGATACCATTATTTTATCAAATGGAAAAAATGTTAACCCAGTAGAACTAGAAAACAAAATAAAAGAAATGTCGGACCTAATTCAAGAGTTAGCTGTAGTAGAATATAATAACCAATTATTAGCAATTATATATCCAAACTTTAATTATGCTAAAGAAAACAAAATTTTAAATATCAGAGAAACAATAAAATGGAAAATAATAGACAAATATAATCTAGAAGCATCTAATTATAAAAAAATAGGTGATATAAGAATTGTAAATGAAGAACTCCCTAAAACCAGAATAGGAAAAATAAAAAGGTTTAAGATAAAAGAAGTTTTAGAGGAGGGAATAGAAAAAAAATCTAAAAAAGAAGAACCAAATTTTGAAGAATATAATTTATTAAAAGAATTCATCAAAAAAGAAAAACATAAAAACATATATGCTGATGATCATCTTGAATTAGATATTGGAATGGATTCGCTAGATAAGGTTGAATTACAATATTATATAGAAGAAACATTCGGAATTCATTTGGATTCAGAAGATTTTTTAGAGTATATGGTGGTGGAAGATCTAGCATCTTATATACAGGAAAAGAAAATTAAAATTGAAAATAAAGATGTAAATTGGAGTGAAATTTTCAAAAAAGATAATGATTCAATTGAAATAGATGAATCTACAATGTTATTAAAGGGAATGAAATCTTTTTTGAAACCAATATTAAAGGGATATTTTAATCTAGAAATAAAAGGGAAAGAAAATATACCTAAAACTGGACCTATGTTAATAACTCCAAATCATCAAAGTTTTTTAGATGCTTTTTTGATATCTCTAGGATTAGATGATAAAATATTAAAAGACACATATTTTTTAGCAAAATCTAAACATTTTGAAAGTAAATTAAGAAAAAGTTTAGCTAAGAAAACTAATATCTTAGTAGTTGATATTAATAAAAATCTTGAAGAAGGATTACAAAAAACTGCAAAAGTATTTGATAATAATAAAAATATGGTTTTATTTCCAGAAGGAGCAAGAAGTAGAACAGGAGAAATAATGAAATTTAAAAAAGTCTTTTCTATTTTGAGTAAGGAAAAAAAAGTTCCTATAATACCAGTTGTTATTAAAGGAGCATATGAGGCATTTTCCATAGGAAATAGAATACCTAAATTTAAGAAAAAAATTGTTATTGAATATATGCCTGCTGTTTATCCTGAAAAAAAATCGTACGAAAAGATAAGAAACGAGGTAAGGGCAATAATAAAAGAAAGATTTAATGATATTACGATAAAATGAGGTGGTTAATATATTATTACAAAAAATAAGTAAAAAAATATGGAATTTTATTATAAAAACTTTAAGAAACTTTTTTGATTATTTAGTGAAAGTTGAAAAAAAAATTACTTTTATTATGTATAAAAAAGAGAGAAATAAAAGACAAAAATTAGCTAAAGATTTGAAACGTAAGGATAAAAAAATCAAAAAAGCTAAAATTAAAAAACAATATCTAGAAGATGAATTAGATAAAGTGAATTCTGAATTAGAAAATAAAAATGAATTTATAAAAAAAATGAAATTTAAAAATAATGAACTTAAGGAAAAAAATCAAAAATTAAAAAGTGAAAATGAAATCTTAAAAAGTAAAATAAAAAAAATGGAGGAAGAATATGAATAAACATATATTATCAATAACATGTGATGATGCTCAGAACTTGGTTCATAAAATAACAGGAGTTATATCAAAATATGGTCTAAATATAATAAATAATAATGAATTTGTGGAAAAAGAAGCAAAAAAGTTTTTCATGAGAACAAAATTTTCTGGAGAGATAAAAGAAACAGATATAATAAAAAACCTAAAAGAGATATTACCCAACGATGCAAAGATAAAGTTATCTAAAACAAAGAAAAAAAAGATTGTAATATTAGCAACTAAAGAGCATCATTGCTTAGGGGATTTATTAATAAGAGATGAATACGATGAAATAAATGCTGAAATAATTGCAGTTGTAAGCAATCATGAAATTTTAAAAAATTTAGTAGATAAGTTTAATCACCCTTTTCACTATGTACCAACAAAGGGGCTAGACAGAGAAGAACATGAGGAAAAAGTTTTAGAAATTTTAGATCAATATAATCCTGATTACTTAGTTTTAGCTAAATATATGCGTATTTTAACTCCACATTTTGTAAATAAATGGAGAAATAAAATAATTAATATTCACCATTCTTTTTTGCCGGCATTTATCGGGGCTAATCCCTATAGACAAGCATTTAATCGAGGGGTGAAAATGATTGGAGCGACTTCACATTTTGTAAATGATAATTTAGATGAAGGGCCTATAATAACTCAGGAAGTTATAAAGGTTAATCACGAATATACAACTGATAATATGAAACAGGCAGGAAGAGAAGCCGAAAAACTTGCTTTGGCTAAAGCGTTAAAATTAGTTTTTGAAGAAAAAGTTTTTATTAGTGGAAATAAAACTATTATATTAGATTAGGAGGAATTTTATGATAAAAAAATTTAAACTGTTAATTTTAGTATTAATAATTTTAAATTTTATATCTTGCTCATTTTTAAATGAAGAAGAAACGAAAGTTTCTGATGCTGAAAAATCTAAACAAAAGAACGAAGAAATCCAACAAGTTGAGGAAGTTAAAGATAAAGAAGAAATAAAACAGATTGAAAAAGATGAGTTAGAGGATAAGTCTGAATCAGAACCAAAAGAAAAATCTATGGAATTTAAAAATCTTATATTAGAAACTTCAAGTGAAAAAAAAGAGATCATCGCAAATAATAGCGATGAAATAGAATTTGAAATTCTAGATGAAGAAAAAAAGGGAATTTCTCATGAAACTTTATCACAAAGTGGAATACGATTATATAAAAATGATCAAATCTATAGTAATTATAAATTTTCGTCGGATAAACCAGGGAAATACAATTTTTATGCTAAATATAATGACATAAAAAGTAATGAAATTACAATTAGCGTAAAGAAAAAAACAAAAGAAATAACGGAATTAAAAATAAAATCAAATTCTAAAGATAATATAATTATCGCAGATGGAAAAGACAAGATAAGATTTGAATATCTCGATCAAGACGGAGAATCTATAGACCCAGAAAAAGTCAAATTATATAGAAATGACGAAATATATACCGAATTTGAGTTTAGAAGTACTGAGACAGGGGAATATGATGTTTATGCTAAATATAATAATATAAAAAGCAATACGATAACTGTAAAAGTAGAAAAAGTTGATCAGATTTCACCTAAATTATTAGAATCCTCAATAAAAAACAATTCTAAAATAAGTCCCACAAAACCTATTAATCTATATTTTAGCGAAGAAATAGACATAGAAGAAATACAAGAAAAAATTACTTTAAAATCCAATGACAGAAAATTAGAAATAGAAATCAAAAAAGAAGGGGCAACTTTAGAAGTTATTCCGAAGAATATTTCTTATAATACCAAGTATGAATTGAATATATCAGATAATATATACGATATGAGCGAAAATAAATTGGAAAAAGGGAAAAGAATTATATTTTCCACTATAAATTTGATAAAAACTTCTATGTCCACAGTTGAATCTGGAAAGTTTGAAATGGGAGATGAAAAAGGCGATCTTTGGGATGAACACCGTCCAGTTCATACTGTAGAAATTACTTATGACTTTAATATTGGTAGATATGAAGTTACTAACGAGATATATAATTTTTATTTAAAAGAAAACGATATAAATCGAGATCCAATTACCAATGATAGAAAAGTTCAAAAACCCATTGTTAATATAACTTGGAATGATGCTATAAATTATTGTAATTGGTTAAGCGAAGCTGAAGAAATCCCTAAAGCTTATAACTCTAAGGGAAACCTTATAAATAGAAATGGAGAAGTTACTGATAACTTAGAAGAAGTTTATGGATATAGATTACCCACAGAAGCAGAGTGGGAATATGCAGCACGGGGAGGAACAAAATCTAAAGATTATTTATATAGCGGAAGTAACGATCCTAAACAAGTTGCAATTTTTTCAGAACAAACTTCAACTTTATATGAAGTTGGAACCAAAAAGAGTAATGAATTGGGTTTGTATGATATGAGTGGAAATGTTTGGGAATGGTGTTATGATGGATATAAAGAGTATGATTCGTCAAGAAAAATAAACCCTGTTGGAATCTATAATTCTGATTACAGAATTATTAGAGGCGGAAGTTGGAGAAGTGTAAAATACGAAATTAGAAATGCTTCAAGAGATTCTTTTTATCCTTCCATTGAAAATGATGAAATTGGATTTAGGATAGTTAAGACAGTAATAGATTAATTATTAAAGAAAAAGGTGATAAAATGATATATTTAAATGGAAATTTTATAAAAAAAAGTAAAAAAGAAAATATGGGATTTTCATATGGTTATGGATGTTTTGAAACTATCATGGGATTAAATGAAAAATGTGTATTTCTAGATGATCATATTAATAGATTAAAAAAAAGTTTAAAGTATCTAAATATTCACCGTAAAATAAATTTTAAGCAAATTATTGAAAAATTGATAAAAAAATCTGATTTATCGCAAAACGATGAATTTTCTCTTAAAATTATAATAACTGATAGGGATATTTTCTTTCAAATAAAGAAAATGGGTCTGCGAGTCAAAAAAGAAGGAGTATCTTTAGGGAAAATTCATAAGTTTTATCAAAATGAATTAGGTTTTATCAAAAGTACTAATTACATGACCAATATATTAGCTAGAAAACAATTAAAAAAAAGAAACCTATTTGAAGGGATTTTTTCTAATAGGTTAGGATATATAACTGAAGGAACAATTAGTAATGTTTTTTGGATAAAAGATGGAGTTTTATTAACTCCATCTTTGGATCTGAATATATTACCGGGAATAACAAGAAGAAAAATATTGGATATAGCAAAGAAACAAAAAATTCCAATTAAAGAAGGGCATTTCAAATACTGTGACCTTAAAGAAGCAGATGGTATATTTATTACAAATTCTTTAATGAAAAATGGATTGTTATGGATTAATTTATTAGAAGATATAAAGTTTAATAAACTAAAGCTAATAAATAACATAGAAAAAGTATATTCAAAAAAGGTTCAAAATATGTTATAATGTTATTATAAAGTTTAAAACAAAAAAGTTTAAAATAAAAATTCTATATTATTTTTTTAAGGGGACAAAATGGGAAAAATTAATTTTCGTAAAAGACTTATCATAATTACAAGTTTATTTTTGGCTATTTTTGGGTTAATAATAATTAATTTAGTCAGAATTCAAATTTTTGGACATGAAAAATGGCATAAAATAGCTTATAATCAGTATGATTTAGAAGGAGACATTAGAGGAGAAAGAGGTACTATTAATACTGTTAATAATGTTAAAGTTGCCTATGATTCCACTAAGTTTAAATTAAATTTAGATCCTACACAAATAAATGATCATCTAGAAAAATTAACTTATGTTATATCTGATGAATTAGGCATAAATCAAAAAAGTTTAAAAGATGAGATCTTATCTAAAAAAAAAAGAGGACGAAAATATTTAAATGTCAAAAATAAAATAACAAAAGATGAAAAAGACAGAATAATAAAGCGACTATCTCGAAAAGAAAAAGTTGGATTATATTTTAATTCTCAAAAAGATCGTGTTTATTCTAAAGGTGCAAAATTCAACCATATATTAGGTTTTTTAAATATAGATAGAGTCGGAGTTTATGGAATAGAAAAAACCTTTGAAAAATATTTAAAAGAGGAAGTTGGTTACCAAAAAAGGTATGTTGCTACTAAAAATAACTTTGATTTACCGGTGGGAAAAAAGCAAGATTATGTACCACCTAAAAATGGTAAAGATATTTTTTTGACAATCGATTATGTAATGCAACATATTTTAGAAGAAGAATTAGTAAAAATTTTTGAAGAATCTCAATCTGATTGGGCAGCAGGGATTGTAATGGAACCAGATACTGGAAAAATAAGAGCTATAAGCTCCCTTCCAATTATAGAAGAGAGAAAATATATTAGAAATAATGCAATTTATAATCAATATGAACCTGGATCAGTATTTAAACCTTTGGTTATAGCTATGGCATTAGAACGAGGATTATTAGATTATAATGAAAGATTTCAGTGTGATGGAAGCATCGAAGTTTATAATAAGACTATACGAGAACACGATAGAGATATAAAGGGAAACTTGTCTGTAGAGGAAATACTAACAAAATCAAGCAATGTTGGGATGGTGAAAATTGGTCAAAGATTTTCAAATCTAGAATTTTATAATCAATTAAAGAGATATGGATTTGGAGAAAGAACAGGGATTGACCTATCTGGAGAGAGAAAAATTAATTTGCAAGATTATAAAAGATGGAGTGGTTTAAAAATTCCTACAATGTCATTTGGACAAGGTATAGCTGTTACACCTATACAAATGGCAACGGCTTTTTCTGCTATTATAAATGGCGGAATTTTATATAAACCTCAAATAGTAGATCGAATAGAAAATGATGGAAAAGAAATATTAAAAACTTATCCTTCTGAAGAAATAAGAAGGGTGGCAAGTCCGGAGATATCAGAAAAAATGAGGGACTATTTATATTCAGTAGTAGATGAGGGAACTGGAAAAAGTGCTCAGATATCTGGATATAAAATTGGAGGAAAAACAGGGACTTCTCAAAAAAGTGATGGTGTGAGAGGTTATAGTTCTGGAAAACATACTTCTTCATTTGTGGGATTTTATTATGGAGAAGATGATAAATACCTTATTTTAACAGTGTTTGATGATCCAAAAGGAGATAAATTTTATGGAAGTCAATTGGCTTCGCCGGCTTTTAAAAATACGTTAAAAAGAATTTTAAAATACAAAGATATTATGCCTGAGAAAAAAATGCAAGATATCATAATCTTAGATGAAAAGAAAAAAACTGTCAAAAAAGATACTAAAGAAAAAATAAATGATGTTGAATTTTTACCAGATTTCAAAGGTAAAACTATAAGAGAAGCAATATCTTTTTTGAATAACCATAATATAGAAGTAAAAATAAAAGGAGAGGGATATATTTCTAGGCAATTTCCACAACCTGGTACTAGAATGAAAAATTTAGAAAGTGTATCTCTTATTTTGGAGGAATAAATTGGAACGAGTTTTAAAAAAAAGTCGAAACAGCATAATAGATTTTTATGAAATTAACAAAGAAATACTTAATGGGAATATAATAATTCTTGATTCTGCTAATGATAATTATGGAAGATATTCTTATATAATGGCTGATTTTTCAGATACTATAAAAATTAAGGATAATAAATTTTATTTAAACAATGAATTCCTTGAAGGAGATATTTTTTCATTATTTAAAGATGTAATTAAAACCAAAAAAGAAGAATATATGATAAAAAAAGATAAAGATTATTTTACAGGAGGATTTGCTGGAATATTTTCATATGACCTTAACACTACGATAGAAAATATTCCCAATAATGCAACTGATGATTTAAATCTACCACAGGGAGTTTTTGGAATTCCACAATTAATAATTATAAAAGATAAGAAAACTGATAATTTTTTTGAAATTAATTATAATAATAAAAATTATAATTGGGATCTTAATTTAAAAAATAAAAAACAAAAGAAAAATATAAAAGGTGATATTAACCCTAGTGATTTAAACTTATTTGATTCTAATATGTCAAAAAAAGAATTCGAAGCAATGGTAGATAAAGCTAAAGAATATGTTAAAAATGGGGACATATTTCAAGTGAATTTAAGTCAGAGATTTGAGGCGCCTTTAAGAAAAGAAAAATCATTTGAACTATATAAAGTTTTGAGACAGATAAATCCTTCACCATTTGCATCTTATCTTATTTGGGATGATTTTACTTTGATAAGTCAGTCTCCAGAAAGATTAGTCCGAATAAAAGATCAAATTGTAGAGGAAAGACCTATTGCTGGGACGAGACGCAATAAAAAAGAAACAGAATCTGAAATGGAAAGAGAATTAATATTAAACGAAAAAGAAAGAGCAGAACATATAATGCTTGTTGATTTAGTTAGAAATGATATAGGTAGGGTATGTAAATATGGCACTGTGCATGTAAATGAACTGATGACAATTGAAAAATACTCACATGTTATGCATATAGTTTCTAATGTTAAAGGAGAATTAGATTGCAAAAAAGATGCCGTAGATTTAATAAAAGCCACATTTCCAGGAGGAACGATAACAGGAGCTCCAAAAGTTAGAAGTATGGAAATAATTGAAGAACTAGAACCAACTAAACGTGGTTTTTATACTGGAAGTGTTGGTTATATTGGGTTTGATGGAAATATGGATTTAAATATAATAATTAGAAGTTTTATACAAAAAAAAAATAAAATCTATTTTCAAGTAGGTGCAGGGATTGTATATGACTCCGTATCTAGTCAAGAATATAAGGAGATTATAAACAAAGGACGAGCAATGATATTAGCTTATAAGACATTGATAAAGGGAGATTAAAATGTTAAAAAAAAAGATTTTCTATTTAGATGACGATCCTAGTTTAATCGATTTTATTAAGTTTGCATTGGAACAATATGATTATGAGGTTATCACAGCTCCATATTGGGAAGATAAATTATTAGATATAATACAAGATGTGGATCTAGTATTATTAGATATTATCCCTGAACCTGGTTATCTTGATGGTTTTGAGATATGCAAATTAATAAAAAAAGAAGATAATTTAAAAGATATTCCAGTTTTCCTTTTTTCAGGAAAAAAATTTAGTAAAGACAAGAGAAAAACATTTGAGATAGGAGCAGATAATTATTTAGAAAAACCTATTTCAGTCAAAAAATTAGTATCAAAAATAAATAAAGGAATAAAGGAGAAGCTAAAATGATTTTGATGATTGATAATTATGATTCATTTACATATAATTTAGTGCAATATTTTGGAATTTTAGGAGAAGAAATAGAAGTAATCAGAAATGATAAATTGTCTTTGGAAGATATACGAAAAATAGATCCAGAAGCAATTGTTATTTCACCTGGACCTGGTACCCCTGATGATGCTGGAATTTCTTTGGAAATAATAGAAAATTTAAAAGGCGATTATCCAATACTAGGTGTGTGTTTAGGGCATCAAGCAATTGGCCAGGTTTTTGGATCGAAAATAGTGCATGCTGAAAATATAATGCATGGAAAAACTTCTAAGATTTATCACGAAAATATGGGAGTTTTTAAAAATTTAGAAAATCCATTAGAAGCTACTAGATATCATTCTTTAATTATAGATAAAAATACATTGGGAAAAGACCTTCAAATAACTGCTTGGACAAAAGAAAATGAAATAATGGGAATAAGACATAAAAAGTACTTTATTGAGGGGGTACAATTTCATCCTGAATCCATATTAACTAAAAGTGGGTTAAAAATGTTGGAAAACTTTCTAAATGAAATAAGAGAAAATGAGCAAAGATAATATAATTTTTTACTCTCTTTATGTTGATGGGATAAAAGGTAAACTTTTCACTTATAAAGGTGACAAGTATAAATACAAAATTGGAAATTGGGTTTTAGTAAAATTTGGGAAAAAGGAAAAAATTGCTTTAATTTTAAAAAAGGAAGAAAAAAAAGAATATAAATATAAAG
Source organism: Fusobacteriota bacterium (assembly GCA_051746725.1). Taxonomy (GTDB): domain Bacteria; phylum Fusobacteriota; class Fusobacteriia; order Fusobacteriales; family JBNJFI01; genus JBNJFI01. The sequence goes on along the minus strand of JBNJFI010000002.1, from coordinate 49,131 downwards.
TGAAAAAAATAGATTCTCTAATAAAAAATCAGCCTAGTATACCAAAACACATGATTAAATTATTACTATGGATTTCAGAATATTATTTGGCAGATATTAAAGATGTGATAGCTGCTGCTTATCCAAAAGACTTAAAGGCAAATATATATGAAAGATATTCCTATGTTAAACCAATTATTCCAACTAACCAAAATGAAACTAAATTTCTAGAATATATGCAAAAAAAGCAAGAAATAACTCCTCAAACTCTATATAAACATTTTGGAAAAGAGCTTGTTGAAAAATTTGATAAAATGGGAGTAATAAAATTAAATAAAGAGATCAGATCAAATGAAAGATTTTTACAAAAAAATGTATATGATGAGATTGCAAGTTTAAATATTAAATTAACAGAAGATCAAAAAAAAGTTAGAGATACTATTATAAAAAGTGATAAAAATAGATTTTTAATAAAGGGTATTACTGGGTCTGGAAAAACTGAAGTATATATTGAACTTATAAAAGAAGCTATAAAAAATGGCAAAGGGGGAATGTTTTTAGTTCCCGAAATATCTTTAACTCCTCAGATGGTTCAAAGATTTAAAAAAGAATTTGCCAAAGATATAGCTGTATTACATAGTAGATTAACAAATAAACAGAGAGCCGATGAATGGTATAGTCTAAATAGAGGACAGAAAAAATTTGTTTTAGGAGTTAGGTCCGCAATATATGCTCCAGTAAAAAATTTAGAATATATAATTATTGATGAGGAACATGAAACCACCTATAAACAAGATTCAAATCCAAGATATAATGCTAAATATGTTGGAATAAAAAGAGCAGAGTTAGAAGATGCTAAGATAATTTTAGGATCTGCGACTCCATCGATAGATATATATGATTATGCAAAAAAAGGGATTTTTGAACTTTTAGAATTAAAGAAAAGATATAATTCTAAAAAGTTGCCTGAAGTAGAAATCGTAGATATGAAAAAAGAAAAAGATTCAAATTTAAGTGAAAAACTACTTGAAGAGATTTCCAAAAGACTACAAAAGAGAGAACAGGTTTTGATTTTTTTAAATAGAAAAGGATATTCAAGTTTTGTTCAATGTAAAAGTTGTGGAGAAACCGAAAGTTGTCCAAACTGCTCTGTAACTTTAAGTTATTATAAATATGATAATGAATTAAGGTGCTCATATTGTGATTATACAAAAAAGTTTGAAAATATTTGTAAATCATGCGGAAGTAAGGATTTAAAATTTTATGGTAAAGGAACAGAAAAATTAGAATTAAAATTACAAGAGTATTTTCGAGAAGCAAAAATATTAAGAGTTGATTCAGATACGGTAAAAACAAAAGGAAGTTATGAAAAAATTTATAATGACTTTTTAGCTGAAAAATACGATATATTAGTGGGAACACAGATTATTTCCAAAGGATTTCATTTTCCAAATATAACTTTAGTTGGAATTATTTCAGCTGATGCTACTTTAAATTTTCCTGATTTTAGAGCAGGAGAAAAGACTTTTAATCTTATAGTACAGGCATCTGGACGAGCAGGTAGAGGAGCTGAAAAAGGAGAAGTTTTGATTCAAACTTATTCTCCAGATCATTATGTGATTCAGAATGCATTAAATTATGATTATGATAATCTATATAAAAAAGAGATTAAAATGCGCCGTGAATTAAACTATCCACCTTTTGGAAAGCTAATTAATATTATAGTCTCTTCTGAAAATGAAAAAAAATTGAAAATTGAAGCTCAGAATTTTTATAATAAAATAAAAACTGATAAATTAACTATATATGGTCCCTTTGAAGCTCCCTTATATCGAATTCAAAAAAGATATAGGTTCCAAATTTTTATTAAAGGGAAGCGAAAAGAGATTAATAATTATAAATTTGAATTGTATGATAAATTTTCAAAGTTTAAAAAACAAGATATAAGAGTTACAATTGATGTAGATCCAATTAATCTTTTGTAATAATCAAATAGGGAGGAATTAAAGTGAAAATAATCAAATATGGGAATCCGCTTTTGCGGAAAAAATCCAAAAAAGTAGATGAACTTACTGATGATATTAAAGGTTTGATAATTAAAATGGAAGACACCATGCATGAAGCTTCTGGGGCGGGATTAGCAGCTCCCCAAGTCGGAATATTAAAAAGAGTTTTTTTAACTGAAATTGCTGGAGAAACTAAAAAAGTTATCAATCCTATTATTTTAAAGAAATCCGATGAGGATGATACTAAGGAAGAAGGTTGTTTGAGTATTCCAGGAATATACTCTAAAGTAAAAAGGCCTTTAGAAATCAAGGTGAAATATTTAGATGAAACTGGAAAAGAAATTGAAGAAATTTTAAATGGAATGGATGCAAGAGCTTTTTTGCATGAGTTTGATCATCTAGAAGGAGTTTTATTTGTAGATAAAGTTTCAAGACTTAGAAAAAAATTAATATCAAAAAAGTTGAAAAAATTAGCAAGAAATACTAAAAACGAATTAAAAAGGTTGTGATATAATTTATGAGAGTTATTTTTATGGGAACTCCAGAATTTTCAGTTGAGTCATTGGATCTTTTAAATAAGGAACATGAAGTGGTAGGAGTATTTACTAAACCTGATAAGGTAAATAAGCGTGGTAATAAGATTAGGTATTCTCCTGTAAAAAAATATGCTATTGATAATAATTTGGATGTTTATCAACCTAAATCTGTTAAGTCTGAAGATACTATAGCTTTAGTGGAAGGTCTAGATCCGGACATAATTGTTGTGGTAGCCTATGGAAAAATTTTACCAAAACAATTAATTGATATACCTAAGTTTAAAACTATAAACATTCATGCTTCTTTATTACCTAAATATAGAGGTGCGGCTCCTTTACAATATTCGATTATCAATGGAGAGAAAAAAACAGGAGTAACAGTAATGTATATTGAGCCTAAATTGGATGCTGGAGATATGATTTTGAAAAAAGAAACAAAGATAAAAGAAGATGATAACTTAGAAACAATTCATGATAGGTTATCTATTTTGGGAAGAAAGGCTTTAAAAGAAGCTTTGGATTTAATAAAAGATGGAAAAGTCAAGGCTATTTCTCAAGATGATTCAAAAGCTACTTATGCAAAACCTATTTCCAAAAAAGATGCTATGATCAATTGGGATATGACAAAAGAAGACTTATTTAATTTTGTTAGAGGATTAAATCCTTTTCCAACGGCATATTCTTTTTTAAATAAAAAAAGATTTAAAATATATGAAGTTAAAAAGGTGGAGATAACTCCTGGAGAACAAAAATTACAAAATGGTCAAGTAATACGGCTTATAAAGGATAAAGGTCCTTTGGTTAAAGTTAAAAATGGAGGAGTTATTTTAAAGAAAGTTCAACCAGCTAACAAACAAAAAATGTCAGGGATAGATGCAATTAATGGTAAATATATAAAAAAAAGTGATAAATTTAAAAACAAATAAAAGACTAGGAGGAGAAATGAAAAAGAAAAAGAAAAAAATTTCACCAAGAGTGATTGAAAGATTAACTAAATATTTAAGATGTTTAGAAAATTTAGATGGTTCGGATTATATTTCATCTGAAACTTTAGCAACTAAAATGGGGTATACAGCAGCACAAGTAAGGAAAGATTTATCTAATTTTGGAGAATTTGGAGTTAGAGGAAAAGGGTATCATATAAAGGCGCTATATGATGATATAGAAAAAATATTAGGGGTTGATACAGTACACCAAATTATACTAGTTGGAGTAGGTAGATTAGGAAATGCTCTATTAGCAGAACCTGAATTTACAAAAGAAAAATTTAAATTAATGAAAACTTTTGATAAATCACCGGAAAAAGTTGGGTCGACTATTCAAGGAGTTGAAGTTGCTGATGTTTCTGAATTAGAATCATATTTAGAAGAAAACCCTGATGTTGAAACTGCAATAATTGCTGTTCCGAAAATGGCAGCTCAAGAAATATCTAACCGATTGGCAAGAGCAGGAATAGAAGCTATTTTAAATTTTGCACCGGTAAAATTAAAACCTTTAAGAGACGTTACAATAAAAAATGTTGATTTATATGCAAAATTACAAGAACTAAACTATTGGAAAAATGCTAAAAATAAATAATTTTAAATAATGATATCCTCACAGAACTATAAAAAATAAGGAGGCTTGTTAAGTGACAAAGATTATTGATGGAAGAAAAATGGCAAAAAAGGTAAAAAAAAATCTTAAAAAGGAAGTTTCAGAATTAAAGGCAAAAATAGGTGAAGTTCCTGGATTAGCAGTTATTTTAGTAGGGGAAGATCCTGCAAGTGAAACTTATGTAAAAATGAAGGGGCGATCTTGTAAGGAAGCAGGGATTTATTCTGAAATTAAAAGATTTGACGATGATATTTCAGAAGAGGAATTATTAAAGCAAGTAGAAAATTTAAATAAAGATGATAAAATAAATGGAATTTTAGTTCAATTACCTTTGCCTGATCACATAGACACGGAAAGAATAGTGGAAGCTGTTTCAATCAAAAAAGATGTAGACGGTTTTCACCCTTATAACTCTGGTCGATTATTGATTGGTTTGGATTCATTTGCTCCTTGTACTCCTCTAGGGGTTATGGAGATGTTTAAAGAATATGATATAGATGTTAAAGGTAAAAATGCTGTTGTAGTTGGAGCTAGTAATATTGTTGGTAAACCCATGGCATCATTACTTTTAAATTCTTTTGCTACAGTAGAAATATGTCATATACATACAGATAATTTAAAAAAACACACACTAAATGCAGATATCTTAATAGTAGGTGTAGGAAAACCAGATTTAATAACTGAGGATATGGTTAAAAAAGATGCTATAGTTATTGATATAGGAATTAATAAAGTTAATGGAAAGCTAACCGGGGATGTTGATTATGAAAATGTTAGCAAAAAAGCTTCTAAAATTACTCCAGTTCCTGGAGGAGTTGGTCCAATGACTATTGCAATGTTACTAAAAAATACAGTAAAAGCTTACAAAGATCAAAATAATATATAAAAAATATATACATAAGATAAAAGAACCCAAAAATCTATTTACAAAAGTAATTAGATATGATATAATTACTTTATAAATTTGTTCTAGGTTTGTGGTAAGCCGTCCATTTACTTGGAATAGATAATTCAAAATAGGAGGAGATAATAATGGCACAAAACACGGAAAAAATTCTTAATGAGTTTCAAAGACACGAGAAAGATACTGGTTCTTCTGAAGTGCAAATAGCATTACTTACAGATAGAATTAATAATCTTACTGAACATTTAAAGAAACATAAGCAAGACAAGCATTCAAGATTAGGTTTATTAAAAATGGTAGGTAAAAGAAAAAGATTATTAAAGTATTATAAGAAAAAAGATATTGAAAAATATAGAAAATTAATTAAAAAATTAGGAATAAGAAAATAAAAAAACGGGAGAAATCCCGTTTTTTTCTTAAAGGGAGGAAATAATGTTTGACAAGAAAGTTTTAGAAATGGAGCTAGCAGGGAGGACTTTAAAAGTAGAATCAGGACAAGTAGCTCGGCAAGCCGATGGTGCAGTTTTAGTTACTTATGGAGGAACAACCGTTTTAGCAACAGTAGTAGGAGAAAAAGAACCTAAAAAAGGGACTAATTTTTTTCCATTAACTGTAGATTTTATAGAAAAAATGTATGCAGCAGGTAAGATTCCAGGAGGTTTTTTTAAAAGAGAAGCAAGACCTTCTACAAAAGCTACTTTGACTGCAAGATTAATAGATAGACCAATAAGACCGCTATTTCCAGATGGTTATAAAAATGCAGTACATATAGTATTAACTGTATTGTCTTATGATGGGGTAAATACTCCAGACATACTTGGAATGATAGGAGCTTCTACAGCTTTAATTATTTCAGATATACCTTTTACGGAACCTGTTGGAGGAATTAATGTTGGATATATTGATAATGAAATTGTAATTAATCCTACTCCAGAGCAATTAGAAATGAGTGATTTAGAATTATCAGTAGCAGGTACAAAAGATGCTGTTACTATGGTAGAAGCAGGAGCTAATGAGATATCAGAAGATCTTATGCTAGAAGCTATTATGAAGGGTCATGATGAAATAAAAAAAATAGTTACTTTTCAAGAAGAGTTCAGAAAAATGGCTGGGAAAGAAAAATGGGAATTTGAAAAACCAGAATTAATGACTGAATCTAAAGAAATAGTAACAGAGGAAGTTGAAAAAGCTTTAGCTGATGCAGTAGCTTCCAAAGGAAAAGAAGCAAGAGAAGAAGCTGTAGATTCTTTAGAAAAGGAATGTATTGAAAAATTAGAAGAAAAATATGAAGATAGTGAAGAATTAGACAATATCATATCTGATTTTAAGACATATTATCATGATTTAATGAAAGATATGGTAAGAAAAGCTATTTTATATAAAAAACATAGAGTTGATGGAAGAAAAACAGATGAAATTAGAAATTTAGACGCTCAAATTGATATTTTACCTAACCCACATGGTTCTGCTTTATTTACAAGAGGAGAAACTCAAGCCTTGGTATCAGCTACATTGGGAACTGCAGCAGATGAGCAGATTATAGATGGTTTAGATGAGGAAGTCAAAAAGAAATTCTATATGCATTATAATTTTCCACCATATTGTGTAGGAGAAGCTGGGTATATGAGGGGTCCTGGAAGAAGAGAGTTAGGTCATGGTAATTTAGCAGAAAGAGCTTTAAGCTATGTTCTACCAGATGAAGAAGAATTTCCATATACATTAAGAGTTGTTTCTGAAATAACTGAATCAAATGGATCATCATCACAGGCAAGTATATGTGGAGGTTCATTGGCACTTATGGAAGCAGGGGTTCCAATTAAATCTGCTGTAGCTGGAATTGCAATGGGACTTATTAAAGAGGGAGAAGATCATGTTGTATTAACAGATATAATGGGATTAGAAGATCATCTTGGAGATATGGACTTTAAAGTTGCAGGAACAAAGGATGGAATAACTGCTATTCAAATGGATATTAAGATTACTGGAATCAGTAAAGAAATAATGAAGCAAGCTTTAAAGCAAGCTTTAGACGCAAGATTAACAATTCTTGATACAATGAATGCAGCAATTGAAAAACCTAAGGAAGATTTTGCGGAAAATGTACCTAGAGTTGAAACTCTTAAAATCGATAAAGAAAAAATTGGAGGATTAATTGGGCCAGCAGGTAAAAACATTAAAGCAATAATTGAAAAAACTGGATCTCAAATTAATATTGAAGATGATGGAACGGTTAAAGTTTATTCTGATACCAAAGAACAATTGGAAGAAACTATAAGAGAAATAGAATTGCAAACAAAAGATGTTGAAAAAGGAAAAGTTTATAAAGGAGAAATAAAAAAAATAACTAATTTTGGAGCCTTTGTTGAAATATTACCTGGAAAAGAAGGGTTATTACATATATCAAAAGTTGCAAATAAAAGAATCAAAAATGTTGAAGATGTTTTATCTGAAGGGGAAGAAATAGAAGTTAAAGTAATTGAAGTAGATAAGAAAAACGGAAAATTCTCTTTAAGTCGAAAAGCATTATTAAAAGATGATAAGAAAAAATAATAAGAACTATTATAGAATAAAGACTAAAAATTATGAGTTAATTTGGCTCATAATTTTTAGGGTTTTAGAATCGTGGAGGAAAAAATGAAAATAAGTTTGATAAGTTTAGGATGTCATAAAAATCAAGTTGATAGTGAAAATATTTTAGGAATATTAGATACAGATCATAATATTGAAATCTCTGATTCAGTTGAAAGCTCTGATGTTTTGATTATTAATACCTGCGGATTTATCCAGGATGCAAAAGAAGAAGCTATAAATACAATAATTTCTGCAGGAGAATATAAGAAAAAAGGAATTGTAAGCAAAATTATCGTAGCTGGCTGCTTAGGACAACGTTATCCAGAAAAATTAATGGAAGAAATGCCTGAAATTGATGCAATTATTGGAACAGGGGAAATTTCGAAGATCGAAGAGATTTTAGAAAATCTTTTTAAAAACGATAAAAATATAAAGACTAAAAATTTAGATTATATCGCTACAAGTGATACCCCAAGAAAATTGCTTACCAATGATCATACAGCTTATGTGAAAATTGCAGAAGGTTGTGATAATAGGTGTACTTATTGTATAATTCCAGATTTAAGAGGGAATTTCCGGAGTCGATCAATGGAAGATATTAAAAATGAAGTAACTAAATTAGCAAATAATGGTACTAAGGAAATAAGCATAATAGCACAAGATACGACTGATTATGGAAAAGATATTTATGGAAAACGAAGATTATCGGAATTATTAAAAGAATTAAGTATGGTATCTGGAATAGAATGGATACGTGTTTTTTATACTTATCCAGACAATTTTAGTGAAGATCTAATCTCTACAATAAAAAACAATAATAAAATAATAAATTATTTTGATGTACCTATACAACATATTTCGGATGAAATATTAAAAAGAATGAACAGAGTAAGTAGTTCTAAAACTATTAAAGACTTAATTCATGATCTGAAAAATAAAGTTCCCAATGCAGTATTAAGGACTTCCTTAATAGTCGGATTTCCTGGAGAAACTGAAGAAGATTTCAAACAATTAAAAGATTTTTTGAAAAAAGAAAAATTTGATTATGTTGGGATTTTTTCATATTCAAAAGAAGAAGGAACTCCTGCTTATAATATGGATGGACAAATACCAGAAGATATTAAGCAAAAAAGATGGCAAGAATTATCTGATATTCAAGAAACTATCTCAAATATTAAAAATCAAAATTTAGTAGGAAAAACAGTTGATGTTATAATAGATAAAGATTCAGAAGATGATAGTTTTTTATATGAAGGGCGAGCTAAAAGACAAGCTTATGATATCGATGGTAAAGTATTTATTGAATCGGGTCAGGCTGTTATAGGTGATATAAAAAAAGTTGAAATAACTGAAAATTTTGGTTATGATTATGTTGGGAGGATAGTTTAGTATGAATTTACCAAATAAACTTACTTTAACAAGATTTTTTTTAATAATCCCATTTGCAATATCTTTAAAATTAGAATTAACTCTTATTGCATTTATAATTTTTGTAATAGCATCTTTGACCGATTTTATTGATGGGTATATTGCTAGAAGGGATAACTTAATTACTGATTTTGGGAAATTAATGGATCCTTTGGCAGATAAGGTTTTGGTGATATCTGCATTAATTATTTTTGTCGAGTTACAATATATTCCTTCGTGGATATTGATAATTATAATTACTCGAGAATTTTTAGTTACTGGAATAAGAATAATAGCTGCATCAAAAGGAGATGTAATAGCTGCATCAAAAGCTGGAAAATATAAGACGACTTCTCAAATGTTAGTCATATTGGCCATATTATTTACTAAGACAACCATGTATAGTATGTTTTTAATGATGATCCCTTTATTTTTTACGATTTGGTCTGGATATGAATATGTTATTAATTCACGGAAATATTTTAAATAGGAGGAATTATGAAATTAGGATTTATTGGGGCCGGGAAAATGGCAGAAGCCTATATAAGTGCCCTAAAAGATGAGAATGATATTTGTTTTTATGATATCAGTGAAAAAAGATCAAAATATATGATTCAAGAGTATAATATAGATAGAAAAAAAACAATAAATAACTTGATAAATAATTCTGAATATATTATACTATCAATAAAGCCAAATATCATGAAAGATGTTTTAAAAGATATACATAAAATTAATTGTGATTTAAAATCCAAATATTTACTTTCAATTGCTGCAGGAATTAAAATAGAAGAAATTAAAAGTATTTTACCTGAAAGTAGAGTGGTCAGAATTATGCCTAATACTCCGGCTTTAATAAAAAAAGGGGTATCTGGAGTAGTTTTTGATGATATGATAAAGAAAAGTTCTGATAAAGAGAAAATTAAAAATATACTTTCTGCAACGGGTAAAGTAATGATTATGGAAAATGAAGATCAAATAGATATTCTAACAGGGATTTCTGGAAGTGGACCTGCATATGTATTTCTGTTAATAAACAGTCTTGCAGAAGGTGGAGTTAAACTAGGAATGAAAAAAGAGAAAGCTTTGGAATTAGCCGTTGAAACTTTTATTGGATCTGCTGAACTTATAAAACAAACAGGAAAACATCCAGAAGAGTTAAAGGATATGGTGACATCTCCTGGCGGTTCAACTGCGGCGGGATTGTTTACCTTAGAAAATAATAAAGTTAGAAAAGCACTAATTGAAACAGTAGAAGCGACATACAAAAAAGTGCAGGAACTATAGGAGGTAGTTATGGCAGGAATTTTAATTTTACTTATAAATGTTATTGAAGCTTTAATTTTTATTCGGATAATCTTATCATGGATTGTTCCAACACATAGTAGAAATGAGTTTGTAGATTTTATAAATGGAATAACGGAGCCGATTTTAGCTCCTTTTAGAGTATTAATACCAATTGGAAGAATGGGACGAATAGATATTTCTCCGCTTATTGTATTGTTACTCTTAAATTTTATATCTAATTTTATACATAGAATATTTTAAAGAAGGTTGGTTGATTAAGAACATGGTTAAATAAACATGTTTTTAATAGTGTGTATGTGAAAATAATATTAAAAATTAAAAAAGGAGTTAAAAATGAGACTATCTGAAATTTCTAAAATACTTGATGCAAAAGTTATTACTTGTGAAGATAAAATTGATAATATTGAGATAAAAGCTGTTGGTGCTGCAGATATGATGAGTGAGGTTTTGGCTTTTTCAAAAGAGGGAGCATTACTATTAACAGGGTTAATAACTCCTCAAGTCATAAGAACTGCTCAGATGATGGATTTAGAAGCAATTATGTTTGTTAGAGGTAAAATGCCAAAGCAGGATACTATTGACCTATCAAATAAAGTAGGAATTCCAATGTTAGTAACAGATAAATTGTTATATCCTGCTTGTGGAAAGCTGTATGAGCAAGATATCCCATCATGTTAAGTCAACTTTTAGGAGGTAATCGATGCAAAAAGATAAAGAGTTAATGCTATTAAAAAGATATATAGATTTTTTTACAGATCTCAATGTCAAAAAAGTTATGAATACAAGTGTAATATCATTAACTAAAGAAGATACATACAAACGTGCTCAACAGATAATGAAAGATGAAAAAATATCAGGGATCCCAATTGTTACTCCCGAAAATAAATTAGTAAATATAATAACAATGGAAGATATCATAAAAGTTTTAGAAAAACAAGAAATTGAAACTAAAATATTGAATTCTCCTGATAAAGAGGTTTTAACTTTAAATGAAAAAGATAGTTTCGAAAAAATCATAGAATATATATCGACTTATGATTATGGAAGATATCCTGTTGTAGATTCTGAAAACAATTTAGTAGGTTTAATTACCAAAAAAGATATACTTTTTACTGTAGTTAGAAAATTATCTGCATTATATCTTCATGATGAAAGAAGACGTGAGATATTAAATTCTCCATTATCTATTTTAATAAAGGATAAGATCCAAAATAAAAATACAGAATTTAAATATGATATAAATAATAATGATGTTAATGATGCAGGAGAAGGATCTGCTCTACTAAAAGAATACTTGAAAAAGAAGGAATTTGATGATAAATTAATAAGAAAAATAAGTATTGCTACCTATGAGGCAGAAGTGAATGTTGTTATTCATGGTGGAGGAATTGGAAAGATATTGGTCAAAATTGATAGAGATTCGATAATGGTTATTATTGAAGATATTGGACCAGGAATAGAAAACATTGATAAGGCAATGGAGACTGGCTTTTCTACTGCCCCTGAATACATTAGATCACTTGGCTTTGGTGCTGGTATGGGTCTTGCTAATATAAATAGATTTGCAGATAAATTGCTCATTACCTCAGAAAAAGGAAATGGTACTAAGTTGGAAATGCTTTTTTGGATGTAAAGCCGAATTGCCTTCAGAGTTTTTTTCTGAAGGTAATGAGACTTACCGAACACAATGGTCTTTATTGTGTGCGGTAAAGTCATATACAAACTTATCTGTTTTACCTAAAGAAAATAAAAATTAATGAACAAAATATCTATATCATAAGAAAAAAATATATAAAAATATGTTTTTTTCTGGAAATAATAAGACTTACCTTACACCATTCTCTTCATTGTGTGCGGTAAAGTCATATACAAACTTATCTGTTTTACCTAAAGAAAATAAAAATTAATGAACAAAATATCTATATCATAAGAAAAAAATATATAAAAATATGTTTTTTTCTGGAAATAATAAGACTTACTTACACCATTCTCTTCATTATGTGCGGTAAAGTCATATCAAATTTATCTGCTTTATCTAAAAAAAATAAGAATTAATGAACAAAATATCTATATCGTAAGCCAAAAAAACATAAAATACTTTTATATTTTTTTTCTTAAAAATAACAAAATTCCAGGTTGCAATGTTTTTTATTTTAAGTACTAATCTAAATAATTTTAATTGATAACGTATAAAATTAATAAAAAATCAAAAGCTTATATATACGAATCAAAGAAATATGAGGAGGAAACAATGAATTTAGGAAAGAGATACGAGTTCCATACACACACTTTTTTGAGTGACGGAGTCCTACTACTAAGTGAACACATAAGAAGAGCTGAGAAGCTCGGATATGCATGCATAGGTATAACTGATCATGCTGATATAAGTAATATAGATGAAATATTAACTAAAATAAATAGTGTTATAAAAAAGGAAGGAAAGTATTATGATATAGAAATACTTCCTGGCGTAGAATTAACTCATGTACCACCTGAATTAATTGATGATTTAGCAAAACAAGCTAAAGAAAAAGGAGCAAAAATTGTAATAGTTCACGGAGAAACTATAGTTGAACCAGTAACAAAAGGTACAAATTTGGCTGCAGTTTCCTCTAAATATGTAGATGTTTTAGCTCATCCAGGATTAATTAAAGATGATGTTGTCAAAAAAGCTGCAGAAAATAATGTTTTCTTAGAACTTTCAGCTAGAAGAGGCCATTCACTTTCAAATGGACATGTAGCAAAAAAGGCTAATCAATATAATGCTAATTTAATAGTAAACTCAGATGGACATACTCCGGGAGATTTTATTACGCAAGAGTTTGCTTATAAAGTTGCAATTTCATCTGGATTATCCAAAGAAAGGGCATATAAGGTAGTTAAAGAAAACTCTAGATCACTTCTAAAAAAAATTAATAAAAATATTGACAAACAATATAAAACATGATATACTTATCTTCGTGGTTGAGGGGGTGTAGCTCAGCTGGTTAGAGCGCCTGCCTGTCACGCAGGAGGTCGCGAGTTCGAATCTCGTCACTCCCGCCAAAACCATATAATATTGCCGCCTTAGCTCAGATGGCCAGAGCAACTGACTTGTAATCAGTAGGTCGCCCGTTCGACTCGGGCAGGCGGCTCCATTTAAAGCACAAATGTGCTTTTTTTTATTTTTTGTTTATAATATAATTTACTAATATAAAAAGAAGGGATAAATCATGATAAAATTAAAAAAGAAAAACTCTATCTTTTTAATAGATTTTGATAAGACAATAACAGATAAAGATACAACTGATGAATTGATTAGAAGTCATGATGAAAATCTTTTAGATAAGTTTCATACTAATTTTAAAAATCAAGATATAAATATAAGGGAATATTTATCTGGATTACTTTCAAGTCTTTTTATTAGTGAATTAGATTATAATAACCAAATTGGAATTAATGTAAAAATTGACGAATATTTCAAAGAATTTTTGAAGTTAGAATATGAATTTCGAATTGTTAGTGCTGGAACATATAATAATATAATTTATACTTTAGAAAAAAGTGGTTTAGAGATTGATAAAGAAAAGATGTATTCCAATGAGTTAATATTTAAAGAAAAAAATATTAAAGTTAGGTATCCTTATAATAAAAATTGTGGATTTTGTGGTATATGCAAAAAAGAGATACTTTTAAAATATAAAAAAGAGTATGATAATGTTATATTTGTCGGAGATGGTAGCTCTGATTTATGTGCTAGTAAATATGCAGATATAATTTTTGCAAAAAAGGGTTGTAAACTTGAAAAATTTTCTAAGGAAAACAATATGGATTATATACCATATTCAAATTTTAAAGATATAATGAAAAGTATTTTTCTAATATGAAAAGCAATAAGGAATTAAAAAAATTTACTAGTTAATTTGTATACCAAGATTGACACAACAGCTTTATTTTGGTATAATAAAATTATCAAATTATAAGGAGAGATAAAATGAAAAAGATATTAATAGCAATTTTAGTTGTGATTACAACCTTTGGTTTTGTTGGTTGTGGAGAAAGTAATAATGAAATAGTTATGGGAACTAATGCAGAATTTCCACCTTTTGAATATCGAGAAGGAGGTAAGATTACGGGATTTGATATTGATTTAGCAAAAAAGATATCTGAAGATTTAGGAAAAGAATTGAAAATAGTAGACATGAGATTTGATGGGTTAATTCCTGCTTTACAAAGTGATAAAGTTGATTTTGTAATTGCTGGAATGACAGCGACAAAAGAAAGAGCAGAGAATGTTAATTTTAGCGATGCATATTATGAAGCTAGTCAAGTTATAATAGTTAGAGATAACAATAATAATATTAAAAATTCAGAAGATCTTAAAGGGAAAAAGATTGGAGTTCAATTAGGAACAACTGGAGATGTTGAAGCTCAAAAGATAGATAATGTAGAATTAAAAAAATATAATGCAGCTTTTGCAGCAATAATGGAATTAAAAAATGAAAAATTAGATGCCATTATTTTAGATTCTGAACCAGCTAAAAACTTTGTTAAACAGAATAAAGGCTTGAAAGTTTTACCACAAGAATTAACAAAAGAAGAATATGCTATTGCTATAAATAAAGATAATAATAAATTGACTAATGATATAAATAAGTCATTAAATAAATTAAAAGATAATGGCGAATATGATATATTAATAAAAAAATATTTTCAAGAATGATTTTAAAATTATAAGATTTTAAACATTAATATATTAAATTTAATTATTGAACTTGATTATAGTAAAATGGTTAGCATTGCTAACCATTTTATTATTTTGAAAATAAATAATAAGGATCAAATTATAGGATGAGGTGCTTTATGAAAGAAATGGGATTATTAGAAATTTTTTTAGGCGACCAAAGATATTTGTATATATTAAGAGGATTAGCATTTTCTTTAAAGGTTACTTTGCTTTCTGCGATTATTGGAGTAATCATAGGTATTTTTATTGCAATGTTGAGACTATCACATTTTTACCCTTTTAAAAAGTTCAAAAAATTTTCAGATGTAAATCCTCTCTCAGTATTAGCTTTGGGATATATTGATTTAATTAGAGGAACTCCTGTTGTTGTTCAGTTAATGATAATGGCAAATATAATCTTTGTTGGGGGATTAAGAGGTGCTCCAATATTATTAGTAGCTGGTTTAGCATTTGGAATGAATAGTGGAGCATATGTTGCAGAGATAATAAGAGCTGGAATAGAAGGACTTGATAAAGGCCAAATGGAAGCGGCTAGGTCCTTAGGATTAACTTTTCCTCAATCTATGAAAGAGGTTATTATACCCCAAGCTATAAAAAAAATATTGCCTACTCTAGTAAGTGAGTTTATCATATTATTAAAGGAAACTTCTATTGTAGGATTTATAGGCGGAATGGATTTATTAAGATCAGCAAATGTTATAACTAGTCAGACCTATAGAGGAGTAGAACCACTTCTTGCTGTTGGAATTATATATTTAATTTTAACAGGAACCTTTACATATTTCATGCGTATAATTGAAAGGAGATTAAAGGAAAGTGATTAAAACAGTTGGATTAAAAAAAAGTTTTGGTAGTTTAAAAGTATTAAAGGGTATAGATGAAACAATTGAGCAGGGAGAAGTTATCTCTATAATAGGACCTTCTGGATCTGGGAAATCAACTTTTTTGAGATGTTTAAATCTTTTAGAAGAACCAACTGAAGGTGATATTATAATAGATGGAACTAATATTACACAAGATAAAATAAATATAAATAAAATTAGAACTAAAGTTGGAATTGTATTTCAACATTTTAATTTATTTCCTCACAAAACAGTTTTAGAAAATATAATTTTAGCTCCTATAAAAGTAAAAAAAATGAAACGAAAAGAAGCTGAAAAATTAGCTATGGAATTACTCAAAAAAGTAGGGTTAGAAGAAAAAAGAGATGTTTATCCAAATAAATTATCAGGAGGGCAAAAACAAAGGATTGCTATAGCACGTGCAATGGCAATGGAACCTGAAGTTCTATTATTTGATGAACCTACATCAGCTTTGGATCCAGAAATGATTAAAGAAGTATTGGATGTTATGGTGGATTTGGCAAAAGAAGGGATGACAATGGTTGTAGTAACTCATGAAATGGGGTTTGCTAGAGAGGTTTCTACAAGGCTTTTCTTTATGGATGAAGGAATAATAGTAGAAAAAGGAGATCCTAAAGAAATTTTCGCTAATCCAAAAGAAGAAAGAACTCAGGAGTTTTTTAGCAAAATATTATAATTTATTAAATAAATTATAATAAATATTGAAATATCAAAATTTATATGCTACACTTAAATATAAGATAAAAAATTAGGAGGTTTATAATGAAAATAATTTTTTCGAAAGTAGAAGGTGCTGGGAACGATTTTGTAATTATAGATGATAGAGATGAAAAAATAAAAAGTCATATAGATTATAGTTCTTTGGCAGAGAAAGTATGTGATAGACATTTTGGAATTGGTGGAGACGGCTTAATGGTTGTGAATAATTCAGATACCCATGATATAAGATTTAGAATTTTCAATCCTGATGGTAGCGAACCTGAAATGTGTGGGAATGGAATTAGATGTTATGCTAAATTTGTATATGACAATGATATTATAACTAAAGAACAATTTGAGGTGGAAACTTTAGCAGGAACTATTATTCCTAAAGTAAATCCTGATGAAAATGGTATAGTTAATACAGTTCGGGTAGATATGGGGCAACCTATTTTAGATCCAAAAAAAGTTCCTTTTATTTCCAAAGATTCTGATAAAAATGGTGTTTCAGAAAAAATATCTGCTGGCGATAAAGAATTTGAAATAACAGTTGTGTCTATGGGAAATCCACATGGAGTTATTTTTGTAGATAAAATAACAGATGAGCATATTTTTGAATATGGTCCTATTTTAGAAAAACATCAACGATTTCCAGAAAAAGCAAATATCGAATTTATAGAAGTACTTTCAAGGAATGAGATGAATATGAGAGTTTGGGAAAGAGGAGCTGGCGAAACTTTGGCCTGTGGAACAGGAGCATCGGCGTCGTTAGTCGCTGCAGTCTTAAACGATAAAGCAGATCGAAAAGCTAAAATACACCTTCTAGGTGGAGATTTGACAATTGAATGGGACAAAGAGACTAATAAAATATTTAAAACTGGTCCTGCTACTCTGGTTTTCGAGGGGACCATCAAAGTTTAGTAGAGGAGATGAGTTAAATGGACAGATATACTTCAAAGGAAATAGCTTTTTATAATATTTTAAGAACTAGTTTGAATTTTGATATTTTAGAAGAAAAATCAAAGTTTAAAATATCTTTGAATAAACTAACAGAGGAGACTGGATTTTCAAAAAAGGTAATAATTAATAATTTAAAAAAATTAGAAGATATAGAAATACTTAGAATTGTTTCACAAGAAGAAGAGAAGTTAATTTTAGATATTTCAAATACAAAGAATAAATTTACTGACTTTTTTTCTAATCATGAAATAGATCATATTTTAAAAAAGTTTGATTACTTCTTAAATAAATATGATGAGTTCTTATTGCCAAAAAAGGATATAGAAAAATATGTTCAATTGGCAAAAGAGCAATTAAAGTATGGAGCCTCTGAAAATACCAGTTTTAATGATATGATAAAAATTGCTATACCAGAAGTATTTGTTAAATCCAAAATAGTAGAAATTGAAAAGAAAATTTATGATATGTGTGATAAAGTGGATGAGGAAGACTTACCAATAATTGAATTAGTATTGTTTTCTATGACTAATTTTTCTAAACAGGAAAATCCATTTTATGTAACTTTATTTTTATCAAGTATTCATAAAAACTTGTATTAAATTAGGTAGGAGAGAGTGAGTGATTCAAAAAAGGGGAAAAACAATATTAAAAGAAGTTTTTACGTCCGATAATGTATGTTATGTAATATTTAGAAAATTCTATTTACTTCGATCTACCTATATTTTATAATAAAACACCGGAACTTGAGTATACTCAAGTTCCGGTGTTTTTACTAAGTTTACTCTAGAATATCTATAATACTTTTCTTTATTTCTGTAGGCTTAATTGTTTTTTCATGTAAAATCTTTTTTGTTTCAATTCCTTTAACTGCTCTATGAATGTCCATTTTAGTAATTTCATTTAATTTTTTGACAGCTACAATTCCATCTTCTTCTTTTTTGCCTAATGCTTTTAAGACATTTTTACTGAATTTATAAGGATTAGCAGTTGAATTAACAATCGTGATATTTCCCAAATATGATTTTAATTTTTTAGCAACATTTACAGCTACTGCAGTATGAGTATCTAATAAATACGCAGACTTATTATATTCAGATTTAATAGTATCTAAAGTTGCTTTTTCGTCAGTAAAGCCTCCAACCATTACTTTATGTATTCTTTCTAAGATATCCTGGCTCACTTCAAATTTTCCTGTATTTTTTAAATCAGAATATAATCTTTTTATCATATCAGAATTATGTTCTGATATTTCAAATAAGAATCTTTCCAAATTTGATGATACTAGTATATCCATTGATGGTGACATTGTTTTATGGAAGGTTCTTTGAGTGTCATATATTCCAGTTTTTAAAAAGTCAGTTAAAATTTTATTTTTGTTTGATGCACAAACTAATTTATTTATCGGCAAGCCCATCTTTTTTGCATAATATCCCCCAAGTATATCCCCAAAATTTCCAGTTGGAACAGAAAAGTTTATCTTATCTCCATATTCAATAGCATTTTTCTGAACAAGATCGTAGTATCCTTTAAAATAATAGATAATTTGTGGTAATAATCTTCCCCAGTTTATAGAATTTGCCGACGATAAATTATATCCATATTTAGAGATTTTTTTATTAAATTCCTTATCTTGAAAAATATTTTTGACACTGGTTTGACAATCATCAAAATTCCCCACTACAGACATAACTGAAGTATTATCTCCTGTTGTAGTATTCATTTGAAGATTTTGAACCTTACTTACTCCTCCTTCGGGATAAAAAACTATTATTTCTATACCCTCTAAATTTTTAAATCCTTCTAACGCTGCTTTCCCTGTATCTCCAGAGGTTGCTACTAAAATTAATGTTTTAGTTGAGTTGCTATTTTTCTGTTTTGAAATATTTAATAGATAAGGCATTATTTGTAAGGCCATATCTTTAAAGGCAGCAGTTGGTCCGTGCCATAACTCCATAATATATAAATCATCATTAATTTTTTTCAATGGAGTTAAATCCTTATCATCGAAATTTTGTGTATTATAAGCTCCATGAACAGCTTTTTCTATTTCACCAGAACTAAAATTTGTAAGAAATTTAGCAAATATTTTTTTTGTAAGATCTTGGTAACTAAAATTTTTCATTTGATTTAGTTCTTTTCTAGATACTTTTGGAATTGATTCAGGAATAAAAAGACCTCCATCTGGAACCATTCCTAAGACTATTGCCTCAGATCCTTCTATAGGATCAATATTTCCACGAGTACTAATGTATTTCATACTTACACCTACCTTTAATTTTAATTATCTGTTATTTTAAATCCTTTTTCGAGCTTTGTAATTTTTCTTTCTTTTAATAATCTTCCTACAGCTCTTTTAAAAGCATTTTTGCTTATTTTGAATTTTTTTCTTATATCATGAGGTGAGCTTTTATCATGTAGTTCTAATATACCATCATTAGATTGCATATATTCATATAGCATGTCAGCATCAATGTCAATTTGGTTTTGTTTTAACTTTCTTAAAGTTACATCTAATTTTCCATCTTCTCTTACTCGTATAACCCTTAGATCTTTTAGTTTTTGTCCCCCTTTTAAATTTTTAAAATATTCATTCTTAGGAATTAACCCAAAATATTTATCGTCGATTGCTACAAAAGCACCAATTTCTGGAACGACTTTATAAACTGTTCCGTCTACCATATCATTTTTTTTATAATCTGAATTACTTGAAAGATAATCATATATTCTAGTGGTTGCACATAATCTCTCTGTATATTCATCTACATAAACATATACCAAGTAATAATTACCTTCTTTCATATCAAAATTTTGTTCTTCAAATGGTACAAAAAGATCTTTTTCCAATCCCCAATATAAAAAAGTCCCAATATCTGTATTATCCTTTACCTCAAGCCAAGCAAGATCTCCAACTTCTGCTTCTGGTTCTTTACATGTTGCTATTAATCGATCTTCTGAGTCTTTATATATAAAAACATCGATTAAATCTCCTTCTTTAAGATCTTCTGGCATTTGATTTTTAGGTAATAATATTTCTTCTTCTTCCTCATCTTCCTTTGAAGTTAAATATGCTCCAAAATCTACTAGATGAGATACTTCTAATTTTTGTTTTTTTCCTAACTTAATCATTCTTTACTCCTTTTGATTTAAATAAGTATAAATTTTAAGTAAAAACTTAAAATATTAAAGTTCACTGTCGAGATATATCATTATATCTTTAAATATTTATAAATTTCCTTTTCTAAATTTAAAATACTTTGGTTTTCTAATTTTCTATCTTTTTTGTCTATATTTACCTCAAAACTCTTAAAATCATTATTCTTTATAGACGAGAAAACGTGAATAACATCTCCTAAAATTAAAGCTTCTTTTATATCATGAGTTACCAATAATATAGTCTTATTTTGATTTTCCAAAAGATGGATAAAATTTTTAAAAATTTTTATTTTTAAAAACATGTCTAATGATTTAAATGGTTCATCCATTAATATTAAATCAGAAGGATACGCAAAGGCTCGTGCAATAGAAACCCTTTGTCTTTCACCACCGCTTAAATTTTTTACAAGCTTATTTTGAATTTTATCTAGTTCTAGTATTTTTAAAATTTTATCTATATGCTTATATTTTTCAATTAAAGCTTTATCATTAAAAACAAAATTTATGTTTTCTCTAATAGTTTTCCAATTGAGCAATCTGTCTTCTTGAAATACATAGCTAATATTTTTATAATCTGATATAATTTTACCTTCAAAGTTTTTATCTAATCCTGCTAAAATATTTAATAAAGTTGTTTTTCCACTTCCTGAAGGACCTAATATAACTGATAATTGATTTTTTTTGATTTTCAAATTAAAATTATTAAAGACAGTTAAATTTCCATAGTTTTTATAAAGATTTTTTATGTCTATCATATAAATTTCTCCAATTTTTTATTAAAAATATTTAAAATTATATATTTATTCAAAAAAGTTACGCTTACAATAATTATTGTCCAAGCTATTATATTATCGATATTTATATTTAACCATGCCCAATTTAATCTTTCTCCAATTCCATTTGAAACCTTTGCAATAACCTCCGCCATAACTGAAACTTTTAAAGCGAGTCCCAGAATTATCTTTAGACTTGAAAAAAAATATGGAATAATTGATGGTACGTAAATATCTTTAATAACTTTTTTGTTATTAACTTTATAAATACTAGCCATCTCAAGTATTTTTTTATCTATATTTAATATTCCTTCATGAATATTAATAGCAATTATTGGCATAGTTGAAAATATAATAATAATAGTGGGAATATATCTATTTTCAAACCAAATTAAAGCTAATAATAACCACGATATGATAGGTATAGATTGAATATATGTTAAGACTGATGTTAATCCAGATAATTTTCTATATATTCCAGAAACTATTCCTAAAAATATCCCTAGAGTAAGTGAAATTGTAATTCCAAAAAAGGTTCTAAGTAATGTAATTCCAATTAATTTCCAAGAGTTAAATTCAATGAGAATAAAAATTAGCTTTTTAGCTACGATTATGGGAGAAGGCAGAACTATAGGATCTGTAAAAGAAGATAGTCCCTCCCATAACATCAAGATAACTAAATATAATATGATTTTATTCCATGAAGAAGTCTTCATTAGGTAAATTTCCTCCAATGCTATTTGGTTCCATATCTTTAAGCTCTTCTAGATAATTTAAAATTTCTTTTTTGGATTGATTCCCTTTAATATAAACTAAATTCATTTTTTTTATAGAATTTTGCATAACTGAATCAGGTATATTTAAATCTAAATCTTTCTTACCTTTTTTGGCAACCTCTAAATCTTTGTTATTATTGATCTTTATATAATCAACAGCTTTTTTGTATTGAGATTCCAATCTTTTAATTATATCATTATTATTATTTATGAAGTTTTGATTACCTACTAAAGCTACTTGAGGAATTCCTCTTGATTTAGAATTAATTTTAATCCATTCTTGGGTTAAATCGCTAACTCTCTTAGTGTCTTTACCCTTGAAGTTTGCTAGACTAGCCAGTGGTTCCGGAAGTATAGCATTTTCTATTTTTCCAGTAATTAAAAGCTTAGCTATTTCTTGAGATGTTCTATATTTTATATTGGGTTTTATATTATTTTTATCCAAAATATATCTGGAAATAACATCTGGAGAGGACCCCTGTGCACCAATATAAATAGATTTTTCATTGATATCAAAAATACTTTCTACACTTTCATCATTTGACAATAAATGTACTATTCCAAAACTTGTGATACCTAATAACTTAAGTTTTTTTCCTTTATTATAAAGCTTAGATGCAACATTGGTTGGAAGAATATACAGAAATTCTTCGTCTTTTATTATTTTAGGAATTACTTCAGTTGCAGCATTAGTATAAAACTGCACTTTGATATCTTCATTTTCATTAGCAACTTTCAATAAAGCAAGTGTTGGAGGAGCTTTTGGCGCCAATATAGTCAAAGCACTTGAAAAATTAAATAAATTTAAAAAAGTAAACAAAATAAATATTTTTTTCATAAATTCTCCTTATCTTTATTTTTTAAACGATTATTTAAAAG
Organism: Fusobacteriota bacterium; assembly: GCA_051746725.1. Lineage (GTDB taxonomy): Bacteria > Fusobacteriota > Fusobacteriia > Fusobacteriales > JBNJFI01 > JBNJFI01. The sequence continues at coordinate 25,995 of JBNJFI010000002.1, read as the reverse complement.
CACAGGAAATATCCTGTGCTTTTTTGATTAGTTTTCTAATTTTTTAGCTAACATCTTATTAACCATTTGAGGATTAGCTTTACCCCGTGTTTCTTTCATTACTTGTCCAACTAAAAATCCCTTAGCTTTTTTCTTACCACCTTTATAATCAGATACGGACTGAGGATTTTCTTCTAATACTTTATCTACAATGCTTTCTAATTTTCCAGTATCAGAAATCTGTATCATTCCCTCTTCTTTTACTATTATTTCTGGATCTCTATCATCAGATAACATCTTATCAAAAAGCTTTTTAGCTATCTTACTACTTATTGTTCCCTTATTTATTAGAGAAATAATCTTTCCTAATCTTTTTCCAGAAATTGCAAACTGATCAATATCTATCTGCTCATCTTTCAATACTCTTAAAACTTCAGTCATAACCCAGTTACTTGAAATTTTAGCATCTTCAGAAGATTTAACTACTTCTTCATAATAATCTGCAAGTTCTCTTTCTGCTGCCAAAACATTGGCATCATATTCAGGTATTTCATATTCTTTAATAAATCTTGTAACTTTTTCCTTTGGAAATTCAGGCATTTCAGATTTTAGTTTTTCAAATTTTTCTTCTGATAATTCAATTTCAACTAGATCAGGCTCAGGAAAATATCTATAATCATGAGCTTCTTCTTTGCTTCTCATAGTTCGTGTAATTCCCTTATCATCATCCCAAAGTCTAGTTTCTTGGTCTATAGTACCACCAGAGTCCAAAATTTCAGCTTGTCTATCGATCTCATAATCAATAGCTCGTGCTACAGCTTTAAAAGAGTTTAGGTTTTTAGTTTCAGTTCTGGTTCCAAACTCTTTTTGTCCTTTTGGTCTAATTGAAACATTAGCATCACATCTTAGAGAACCATTCTCCATACTGACATCACTTATTCCAGTATATTTTATAGCAGTTTTTAATTTATTTAAATATGCATAAGCTTCCTCTGACGTTCTCATGTCTGGCTCTGATACTATTTCTATAAGAGGTACTCCAGCTCTATTTAGATTAACGTAACTTTCATCTGCAAAGGAACTATGAATTAATTTTCCAGCATCTTCTTCCATGTGAATCCGAGTAACTCCAATTCTTGCTTCTCTGCCACTATTTAATTTTATGTCTATGTGTCCATTTTCAGCATATGGTTTATCAAATTGTGTTATCTGATAAGCTTTAGGATTATCAGGATAAAAATAATTTTTTCTATCAAATTTACTGTTTCTATTTATATCACAATTTAATGCCAATCCACCTTTTACTGCAAATTCGAATGCATTTTCATTTAATTTTGGTAAAACTCCTGGGTGTCCTAAACAAATTGGACATGTATGAGTGTTAGGTTCTGCACCATCATAATCGGTACTACATCCACAAAATATTTTAGTTTTAGTTTGTAATTGAACATGCACTTCTAAACCTATTACTGCTTCATATTCAACAGCCATATATAAACCTCCTGTTATTTTTTATTTATTTTTTTTATAATTATAGGTATCATAATTAATTGAATTAATAATCCTATTCCACCTGTTGCTATACCACCTTTGATAAAAGAAAATGATGAGAAATTTGGATTATTAATTCCAATTAACCCCATTGATAAGATTAAAAATAGAATAGCTCTACCTGAAATCATACCTAAAACTAATGATAGATATTCTTTTTTGCTTTTTTGATAAACAAATCCACTTACTAAACCATAAACCATTAATTCAATGGTCATTATCTGAACCATAGGAAAAGGAGAAGCAATTGGCATTCCTGTAACGGCCATACTTGTAATAGGAGCTAATAGTCCGACTAATCCTCCTATGACAGGGCCAAACATCATAGCACCTATAAAAACACCTATGTGCATTGGCAAAAAAGTCTTTCCCAAAAAAGTGGGGTCACTTAAATTCATAAAAAGTCCCATAACATGAACAACCCAAGGAATTATTAAAGTTATTCCAAAAGCTATTGAAAATGATTTTATATTTTTTTTACTAGCAATTTTTTCTGTTATTAAATTTTCCATTTTAATCAACCTCCGGTAGTTTAAAGTCTCCTCTTTTTTGCTCAAATTTATAACCAGCATTTAAAAGAGTTTTTTCATCAAAAGGTTTTCCTAGAAGTTGAACTCCAACAGGAAGTCCATCAGATAATCCTGCAGGAATAGATAATCCAGGAATCCCAGCCAAGTTTGCCGATATTGTAAATATATCAGATAAATACATTTTTATTGGATCATCAGTCTTTTCACCTTTTTTAAAAGCTACTGAAGGCGAAGTAGGGGTCAATATTAAATCTACTTTTTCAAATGCATCATCAAAATCTTTTTTGATTAAAGATCTAACTTTTTGAGCTTTTTTGTAATATGCATCATAATATCCAGAACTCAAAACATAAGTACCTATCATTATTCTTCGTTTAACTTCTGGTCCAAATCCTTCACTTCTAGATTTAACATACATATCAATTAAATCTTTGAACTTTTCAGATCGATATCCATATCTAACTCCATCATAACGTGATAAATTGGCACTAGCTTCAGCAGGAGCAATGATATAATATGTTTCCGTAGCATATTTAGTATGAGGTAATGAAATGTCTATTATTTCTGCCCCTAATTCTTTATATTTATCTATAGAATCTTGAATAACTTTTTTGACTCCTTTATCCATTCCATCTACAAAATATTCTTTAGGAACACCTATTTTCATCCCCTTTATATCTTTATCTAGGTCCTTTGTATAATCAGGAGTTTCAATATCCACAGAAGTAGAATCATTAGGATCATATCCTGCAATAGTATTCATAGTCAAAGCAGCATCTTGTACATTTTTTGTTATCGGTCCAATTTGATCCAATGAAGAAGCAAAAGCCATTAAACCATATCTCGAAACTCGTCCATATGTCGGCTTTAATCCAACAACTCCACATAAAGATGCTGGTTGTCTTATACTTCCTCCTGTATCAGAACCTAAAGATATTAAAGATTGAGATGCTGCAACTGAAGCTGCTGCTCCTCCACTTGATCCTCCTGGTATTCTATTAGTATCCCATGGATTTGATGTTTGTTTTGCATATGAAGTTTCTGTAGAAGATCCCATGGCAAATTCGTCCATATTAGTTTTTCCAATTATAATCGCACCTGAATCTTTTAATCGTTTAGTAACAGTACCGTCATAAATTCCCTCATAATTATATAGAATTTTAGATCCAGAAGTTGAAAGATCTCCTTTTGAAACCATATTGTCTTTCAATGCAACTGGAATACCTTCTAATTCTCTTAAAGGTTTTCCATTTTCTATTTTCTTATCTACCTGTTTTGCTTCTTCAAGGGCTTTTTCTTTTCGTAAATAAACAAAACTTCCTATTTCATCATCTGTATTTTCAATTTTGGTGAATATTTCAGAAATAAGATCAAAAACTTTAATTTCCTTATTTTTTATTTTTTCTCTTATTTCATAAGCTGATAATTCATTTAAATTCATCTTAACCTCCTAATTTTAGTTTACAACTTTTGGTACTATAAATGCTCCACCTTCATGCTCAGGAGCATTTTTCATCGCATCATTGATATTTATTGATTCCTTCACAACATCTTTTCTTAAAACATTTTTTAAATTAATTGCATGTGATAAAGGTTTAACATCATCGGTATCTACCTCATTTAGTTGTTCCACATAGCTTAAAATGTCATTTAATTGGGTTTGATATTTTTCAACTTCATCATCACTTATTTCAAGTCGAGATAATTCAGCAATTTTTAATACTTCTTCTTTTGTTAAAGCCATCTTTTCCTCCTATTTTTTATTATTTTCTTCTTTTCGTACTTTTATAGAGTTAGCATGTCCATCTAATCCTTCGACATTAGCTATCTTTATTATATTATCTGCTTCTTTTAATAATAACTCTTTAGGATAATTTAATATCGAAGTTTTCTTAGTAAAATCATCTACATTAAGTGGTGAATAAAATTTTGCCGTTTTATTAGTAGGTAATACATGATTCGGACCAGCAAAATAATCTCCAACTGGTTCAGGAGTATAACTTCCTAAAAATATTGCTCCGGCATTTTTAACTTTATTTATATATTCAAATGGATTTTCAATTTCTAATTCCAAATGTTCTGGAGCAATTTCATTTGAAATTTTAAATCCATCTTCTAAATTATCTACTAAAATAATTAAGCCATTATTTTCAATACTTTCTTTTGCAATTTCTTTACGATTTAAATTTTCTAATTGAATTTCGATTTCTTTTTGAACCTTTTTTGCAATTTCTTGAGAATCAGTAATTAATATTGACGCTGCCATTTTATCATGTTCAGCCTGAGATAAAAGATCAGCTGCTAAAAATCTAGAGTTTGAATTTTTATCTGCAATCACTAATATTTCACTTGGTCCAGCAATCATATCAATATCAACTTTTCCATATAATTGCTTTTTAGCAACTGTAACATAAATATTTCCAGGACCTACTATTTTATCCACAGGTTTTAATTCAACTTCTGATAGTCCATAAGCTAATCCTCCTATTCCCCATGCACTTCCCATTTTATATATATCCGAAATTCCAATAAGATCAGCAGTAACTAAAAGATAAGGGTTGACTTTGTTATCTGAATTAGGTGGAGTTGCAATAACCAGCTCTTTTACTCCAGCAACCTTAGCTGGTATTCCATTCATTAACACAGACGAAACAAGAGGAGTTTTTCCTCCTTGTCCACCAGGAACATATAAACCAACTCTATTAATTGGAGAAATTTTCATTCCTAAAGTTGCACCATTTTCTTCATAAGACATCCAAGAATTTTTTTTCTGTTTATTATGAAATTTTTCAATATTAGCCTTAGCTTTTTTGATAGCTACTAAAAATTCATTATCAACTAAATCATAAGCTTTTTTTATTTCTTCTTTAGTGACTTTCAAATCAGTTTTTTTAAAAGTATCAGAATCAAATCTCTGGGTATATTTTATTATAGCTTGTTCTTTATTAGTCCGTACATCTTTTAAAATAGTCTTTACCTGATTTTCATATTTTTCATCAATTACGAATCGACCATCAATTATATTCATGATTGAATTCATATCTCCATTATACTTTTTTGTTTTAATCATAACATCCTCCAATATTTAATCTCTTTTTTCATCTAAGTTATAAATATAATCTAGTTCTTTTTTTGTAAGATCTCTATATTCTCCAGGTAATAAGTTTCCAATTTTAATTTTGCCAATCTGAGTTCTACGTAAAAACATAACAGGATGATTAATCTGATCAAACATCCTTCGAACTTGTCTATTTCGACCTTCTCTAATTTTAATTTCGACCCATGTATTTCCTTTAATACGTCTTTCGACTTTGGCTTTAGCTGGAAGAGTTAGACCATCTTGCAAATATATCCCTTCTTCTAGAAGTTTTAAATCATTATAAGATAATTTTCCTTCAACTTTAGCAAGATAAGTTTTATAAACTTTAGCAGAAGGCCTTAAAATTCTATTAACTATATCTCCATCATTGGTTAAAATAATAATTCCCTCTGTGTCATAATCTAGTCTTCCCACTGGATAGACTCTTTTATCATCTTTTATAAAATCAACTACCAGTTTTCTATTTGTATAATCACTAGTAGCACTCAAAACTTTTTGTGGTTTATTTAAAAGATAATATACATTTTTAATCTCTTTTTCAGTATTTATATTATCTCCATCTATTTCTATGGAATCATCTGGAGTAACTTTTTGACCTAATTGAGCTTTTTTGCCATTAACTTTTACCCTGCCATCTTCAATCATATCATCGATTTTTCTTCTAGCAGCGATTCCTAAATTTGCTAAAAATTTATTTATCCTTTCTTGTTTTTTTTGTTTGCTCATTCATCACCTCGTCATATTTTGGTAAATCACTTAAATTTTCTATATTCATATATTTGAAAAAATCATCAGTAACTTTGTATATATTAGGAGTTCCAATAGTGTCCTTTTGTCCAGAAATAAAAACTAAATTTTTATCTTGAAGAGTTGAAATAGTTTTATCAGAATTAACCCCTCTTATATCGTCAACTTCAATTTTTGTTACAGGTTGATTATATGCAATTATGGAAAGAGTTTCCAAAGCAGCTTTTGTCAACTTTTTTGGCTTATCTTTTTTATTAAAAAATTGGGAAATTACTTTACCATAATTTGGGTTAGTTATTAATTGCACCTTATTGTCTTTAATTTTTATATTCAATCCAGTATGTTTTTTTTCGCTTTCCATTTCTTTTAAAATTCTATTTATATCCTTTTTAGAAACATCTAAAACTCTTTGAAATTCTGTAATATCAATAATATCTCCCGCTAAAAACAAAATCGCTTCGATTTTATTTTTGATATCCATATTTACTCCTTAATTTTTCTCTATCATATATCATTAAAATGTATTCAGCAGCTAAATTAAGGTCAATTCCTTCTTCACCATATTTATATATATTATTATTTTGTTTAACATACTCAGGAATTATATAGTTGTTATCCATAATTATTTGATCCAGCTCTTTCTTGATTTCCATTGCTTCATCAAAATCACCTATCTCATATAAGGATTTAATTACTATAATTTTGTCTATCATCCTATATGTTTTATAATTATTCAATTCGGTATTTTCTGTTTTAAAACTCAGTAAAAATTGAGTCAGCTTGTTATTAGAAATTAAGCCAGATCTAACTAAAAAATACAAATCTTCAACTTTTATTTCAGAAATTTTTATTTTTTCTAATTTTTTATTTTTAAATTTGCTTATCATGTCATTGGCTTGATATCGATACTTAGTTAGGAGTCCATCTGGAATAAACCATTCAAGTTCATCAGAAAAATCTTTTAAGATAATAGATAAATTATATAAACTACTAGCTGATTCTAAAGTTGAAATATTTTTAGTGTTTTTTAATTTATTATATATAGGTTCTGTTATGTAATTGACAATATATACATAATTTTTTTGTAAAAATAAAGTGTTTGAACTTTTGTTAATATATTTGGCAAATAAATTTAAAAATTTAGCAAAATTTTCAAAATCAGTTAAGCTTTCAAGGTCTGTTTGTTTTATATAATTATCCAATAAACAATTTAAATTTTCAAATCCCTTATCTAAGTGTCCCCCCTCTAAAAAAGCTAGAGTTATTTTTAATTTAGTATCAATATCATTTTGATCATTATAATCAAAAGATAAAGAATTATTCTCAGCATTAAAAGTTTTTAATAACGAAAAATTTTGGTGCATTATCTTTTGTTCTGTATCAGTTAAATTATCAAAAGGTATATTGCTTAACCAATGCTTCCAAAGAGGAATTTGTTCTCCAATAGGATGAGTGTACTTAATATCTAAAAAATCTGGTGTTCTTTCGTCAAAAGCTATAACTGAGAAGTCTTCTTTTTTTTCATATTTTGATATATTTCCTAAATCACTAATCACAAGGATATTTTCATTTTCAGATCTATTTTTATTTTCATGTATTTTAGTTAATTTTTTACTTTTTAAGCTTATGTTATCTATTTTCCGACTATTTGCCAAATAAAAAGTATTCATATTATTTAAAGATTTGATTCTCATATTCTCTTCTTGAAGAAAATCGTCATCAACATTAAATACTTCATTTTTAGAAATAGGATTTAAATTATAAAACATCTTTATTGCTTTTGAACCGGAAAAATTCATAGCATTAATTTTTGAATGTACATAGATTCGTGGAGTATTTTTGTAAGATGCATATAAATAAGTTGTTATTTCAATATTATCTATTATTGAAGTTATCTGTATAATATTGGTATTAATGATATATTCAATTTTTTGATTAATATCTTTAAAATTTATAAATTTATCATCAATGAAAATTCCAAATTTTAATTTTTCCAATGGTATCTCATGCTTTTTTGATTTAATGTTTGAAACTAGAAAATTCTTTGTATCAAATTCAAAATATATATCGTCATTTCCACTAGGAATGACAGTCTCACCATATCCCGAAATACTGATTAATAATATCATAAAAAATATCGTTTTTTTCATGATACCTCCTTTTTAAATTAATTATAGACAATTACTTTATTACGACCTGTATTTTTTGCTTTATAAAGTGCATTATCTGCTCTTTCTATTAGTTCCTTTGAAGATTGTATATTATTTGAAGAAATTGCTGTCCCAATACTAATAGTTACACTTAAATTTTGATTTTCATATACCATAGTTTTATTTCTGATACCATTTAAAATTCTAAAAGCAACTTTTTTTAACGTGTTTTGATCAATATTTGGGAGAATAATAAAGAATTCTTCTCCTCCATATCTACAAGCAAGGTCCATCATTCTTATATCATTTTTTAATTCAACGGCAACTTCCTGTAATACAAAATCTCCTGCTTGATGTCCATAGGTATCATTAAATTTTTTAAAGTGATCTATGTCTGTGGCCAATAGACCAACTTGAGATCCTTCTCTACGAGCTCTGTCTAGTTCTCTTTCTAAACTTGTCATCATATATCGTCTATTATAGAGCTGAGTTAATGGATCAGTTATAGATTCTCTTTTTACTTTGGCTAAAAGATCTTCAATTTTTTTATCTTTTTTGACTTTTCTAATAGTTGAAGCCGCCTGATTGGCAAATACTCTTAATATTTTTTTATCTTCTATTTTGAATTTATTAGGTTCCTTATGACTTAAATTCATCACTCCAATTAATTTGTTATTTATAAGCATTGGAACAGATATAAAAGATGCTATTGAATTTTCGGTTTCATTAAAAACGCTTTTTAGACTTTTTTGATTCTTACGAACATCTTTTATGATAATTGCTTCTTTTTTATTTGCAACCAAAGCCTTTATACCTCTACCTAATTTAAATTCAACACTTTCCAGAATATCATCTTCTTCTCCTTCTCTGTATTCTGGAGTAGGCTCTAATTCATTATTGTCATTTAACATATAAATAGAAGCCGATGTATAATCTATAATCCCTTTAATTGAGTGTACTATTTCTCTAAAAATCTCATAGAGATCTTTTTCTTTTTCAACTAAAGTTGTAATCCGATATAAAATTCTAGCTAGATTTAGTCCAATATTCATCTCTCTATATTTTAAAGCTTGACTTAAAGATTTCCCAACGATTTCCCCTATACTTGTTAATGTTTTTATTTCATCAGTGTGTTTTAATTTGTTATTAAATACTCCATCAACAATCATATATCCAATAAATTCATTAGAGTTTTTAATTGGAATTGCTATTAGTGAATTTAATTTTTTTAAGTCATCATTTTTCATATTAATAAATTCAAACTTACTATCTTCAACAGTATTCCTTATTTTTACTGATTTTGAAATTTTTTTAAGATAATCTACGAGATCCTTTTGTTTTAAATTTTCATAATTAGAAATACCTTTTATCGCTTCGACTTCAAAAGAATTATTTTTTTCTAATAACAATACAAATGCATTGGCATCCATTATTTCAAACAGAATTTTTTCTGTTTTTTCATATATCTTATCTAATTTTATATCAAATGCCAGAGTCTTTGCAAATTCATATAGGGATAATATCTTAGAATTATTCAATTTCATAATATTATACAGCTTTTTTGTTGCATTTCGATCTTTATCTATAACATCAAGTCTTTTATACAATTTTTCCCAAAGCTCATTGATATGAATGATTAAAGATTTAAAATCCCCCTTATTATCAGGACTTAATTTGTTAGTATATTGAGAAATATTTAAGGGATCGTTTATTTTTTTAATATGTTTATCTGTTTCATAAAAAGGATAATAAAAATTATATACATAAAAAATGAATATTCCTAAAATCACTATCAAAAGAATCCCCATTAGAATCTTTTGTATTTTACGTAAAACTTTTTTTGCATGATCCAATTCTTCTTTGGTATTTGTCTTTACTGCGATGATACCATCTTCATTATTTGCTGGTATATAATAAGTTAACTCTGTCTCAGAATCAATCCAATATCCTTTTTCCAAAAAAGATTCTTTAGTAATATTTGATATAGGTTTTAATTCTTTATCTTCATTTAAATTACCGAGATCTCCACTCTTAATGATTTTTCCATTGTTGATTAAACTTAAGTCTTCTAGATTATATAGGTTTTTAAACTGGATCATATTATCATTGGTTAAATTATTTCTTATTATATTAATTTTAGAAGATATTTTCTCTTTTTTCTGATTAATATTTGTTTCATATATTGACTTTTTTATTTTGGGTGAAAATCCAAAAATTAAAGTAATGCTTAATATCGAAGCAAAAATTATATATTTTATAATCGGTTTTCTCATATTCCCTCCTAATTTTAATAATCAGTTTCTGGAGATATAATCACCCTTTCATATTTAGGAAATTCTTCTAATAATTTTCCTATTCCATTGATAACAGAGTGAATTGGATCATCTGCAACATATATAGGGATTCGCAATTCTTCAGAAATTTTTTCTTTTAAACCAGTAATAAGAGCTCCTCCACCAGTTAGAACAATACCTTTTTGATATATATCAGCCAATAATTCTGTTGGAGCTTTTTCTAAAATAACTTTAATTTCTTCTATGATTTCACGAACTGATTCATCTATTGCTGATTTTATACCATTTGAAGTTAAAGTTATATTTATAGGTAATCCATTAAGTATATTTCTTCCCCTAATATCAAATGTGGATTCCTTTTCTAATTTCATTGCTGTTGCAATTTCAATTTTTAATTCTTCAGCAGTTTTTTCTCCTACGACAATGTCATACTCTTGACGTATATATGAAATAATATCATTATTTAAAGTATCACCAGCAACTCTTAAAGATGTTTTTTCTACTATACCTCCTAAAGATATAATTGCAATTTCTGTAGTTCCCCCACCGATATCGACAATCATATTCCCTTCTGGTTTAAAAATATCTAGCCCAGTTCCTATTGCTGCTGCCATAGGTTCTTCTATCAAGTAGGCTTCTCTGGCACCGGCTTCTCTGGCTACGTCCATAACAGCTCTTTTTTCAACTTGAGTAACCCCTGCTGGGACACATATTATTACACGTGGATTACTAAAAAATTTTCTCTTTTTTGTTTTATTCAAAAAGAACTGTAACATTTTCTCTGTTACTTCATAATCAGCTATTACTCCGTCTTGTAGAGGTTTAATTGCCTTTAAATTTCTTGGAGTTTTCCCGATCATATCTTTAGCTTCTTGTCCGACTGCATATATTTCCTTAGTTTTAGAATCCAAAGCTATGACAGAAGGCTCTTGCAAAACTACCCCCTTATTTTTAACATAAACCAGAGTATTTGCTGTTCCTAAATCTACACCAACATCTTCTGAAAAAATATTAGTAACTTTTTTGATTTCTTCTTTAAATTTTTTCTTAAAATCCATCTTAAGATTCCTTTCTTATATTTATTTAGCTAGATTATTTTCCAAATCTGTAATTTTAATATTATTTTCTCGTAAATCATAAATAAACTTTGATAATGGAAATCCCATTACATTAAAAAAATCCCCTTCTATTTTTTTTACAAAAATACTTCCTTTTTCTTGAATTCCATAAGCTCCAGCTTTATCTAAAGGCTCTTTAGAATTGATATACCAATCAATATCTAGTTCACTTATCTCTCGCATATAGACTTTTGTAATATCATGATTAATTATTTTAATATTTTTGTTTTTATTCAAAAAAGAATATGCAGTTATAACTATATGTTCATGATTACTTAATCTTTTTAATATATCCTTGGCCTCTTTTTTTGAATTAGGTTTAGTTATAATTTCATCTTCCAATACCACAACTGTATCTGCAGCCAAAACATATTCATTTGGATTTTCAGTAGCCACTGCTATACACTTTTTAAAAGCTATATCTTCAATTTGATCTATTATAGTTTTTTTATCACTGATTTCTTTTATATCTTTGGTTTTTATTGATAAATTATTAAATATTTTGCTTAAAATTTCTTTTCTTCTAGGCGAACTTGAAGCTAGTATCATAAATATTCTCCTTTTATAAGTATAAAACTAATTCTTCTATAAATTTTGTGTCTTCTGTTAATTTTACCAATCTTAAAGCTTTTTTCCCATTTTTTTCTGCTTTAACCCAATATTTTTTTAATTTCAAATTTTCAAATGAGAATTCTCCATCTGAGTTGGTTATTGTCTCTAAATTATCTTCAACTATAAATCTTTGCTGAGATCCAGAAGACTCTATTTTTCCAAGTGATACCATAGCTTTTTCCATAGGCTTTTTTCCAACTTTGAATAAAACCATTCCGGAAATAGCCCCAGTATTATTGGAATATGAATCTTCATTTTTTCTAAACATTAAATATAACACAATTAAAATTATTAGAAAAAGAAATATTATTTTATACATCTATTAAAATCTCCCTGTCACTTGATATTATACCATTTTCCTCTAAATCATCTACAATTCTTCCTGCTCTAGCATAGCCAACTCTAAGTTTCCTTTGTAAAAGTGATATAGAAACTTTTTCAGCTTCCTTAATAACTTCAATTGCTTTATCAAAAAGTTCATCGGTCTCTTTATTAAATTCTTGGCTCGTAACTTTTTCATTATATTCAGGTGACCGTTGTTTTTTTAAATATTCTGTTAATTTTACAACCTCTTCATCTGTTATAAAAGCTCCTTGAATCCTTGAAAGATTTGGGCTTCCTGATTCTAAAAACAGCATATCTCCTTTCCCAAGTAATTTTTCTGCTCCAGAAGTATCTAATATAGTTCTAGAATCTATCTGAGATGCAACAGAAAAAGATATTCTAGATGGTAAATTTGCTTTTATTGTTCCTGTTACTACATCAGTTGAAGGTCTTTGAGTTGCAATTATAAGGTGAATTCCAACAGCCCGTGCTTTTTGAGCAATCCTAGATATAGATGTTTCAACAGAAGAAGAAGCTACCATCATGAGATCCGCTAATTCATCAATAACAACAACTATATATGGTAAATTTTCTTCAGATGATTTTTTATTATATGATTCTAAATTACGGACTTGTAACTTTGATAATTTTTTGTACCTATCTTCCATTTCATTTACAGTCCATTTTAGAGCTGTAGCCGCAAGTTTTGGGTTAGTTATAACAGGGACTAACAAGTGTGGAATATCGTTATATGGCATTAATTCCACCATTTTTGGATCAACTAAAATAAATTTGACTTCTTCAGGTGACATTTTAGATATCATACCAGAAATAAGTGTATTAATGCAAACACTTTTTCCAGATCCTGTTCTTCCTGCTATTAAAAGGTGAGGCATCTCAGTTAGGTCTACTATTATATGATCTCCAACAATATTATTTCCAAGGATTAATTTTAATTTTGCATCAGAATTTTTATATTGTTTAGTTTTTATTAAACTTGAAAAATAAACAGCCTCTTTTACATCATTTGGTATTTCAATTCCCACTGCATTCTTTCCTGGTATAGGAGCTTCTATTCTAATACTTTTAGCTGCTAAATTCATTGCAATATCATCTGTTCTAGCAACAATTTTTTTAACACGTACTCCTCTGGGAATACTCAATTCAAATCTTGTAATTACAGGTCCTCGTTCATAGTTTATAACTTTTGCCTCGATTTTATGTTCTAATAAAACTCGCTCTAAATTTTCAATTTTATGTTCAATTTGTTTTTTTATTTCTTTGACATCTTGATCACTATTATTTTTTTCATCAAATAAACCTTCGACTTTTACTTCACTACCAGAATCGGTCTTTTTATTTTGAATAGCTACTTTATTTTTAGAAGGTTCTCTGGTTTTTGTAGTCTTTTTTATCTCTTTGTTTTTAGATTCTTTAGAATTAATAGATTTCTTTTTTTGTTTTAGACGTTTATCTTGCTTTTTTAATTTTATTCTTTTTTTTATTTTTTCAGGCTTATTATTTTTATTAACTTTTTTGATTTTAGTTGAAACTTTCTTTTTTAATTTAGGCATTTTTATATTTTTTAAATTAACAAAAATTCCTTTTACTAAACTTTTTATTAGTTGATTGGCAAAAATAAACAAAGATAAAGACATCAGAGTTAACAAAATAATAATGGCTCCTGGATTACCAAAGAGAGTAAACAGAGCAATTGAAATAATAGCTCCAATCATTCCCCCTGAACTCCTATTTCCACCTATACGTAATATCTCTTTAACTCCCTTTCCAACTTCCTGGGTGTTGTTTATGTCCATTTGTGACATGACCATTAACGAAAGTAAGAGAAGAAAAAAGATAATAAATGCTACTAATTTTAATTTATTTATTTTAACTTTTTTATTAACTAAGAAAACAAATCCATATAATATTAAGATAACCGGTAACAAATAAGATAAATCTCCAATTAAAAAAAATAGACCCTTATGTAACTGTTGTCCCAATATACCAACTTTAGTTTGTCCTAGGTCTTTTATTAAAATATAAGAAATATATCCTCCTATTCCTGTGAATAAAATTCCTAATAATTCATTTTTTATTCCTTCTATATTTTTCATTATTAACTCCTTATTTTTCATATATTTTCTATTAAATTTTAACATAATTCCCCCTTTTTTTCAACTAATATTTGTAATTTAAGCACCTATGTGGTAAAATTATTATAATACAATATAAGGAGGTTTTTTTATGAAAAAAATACTAATACTATTACTTTTAGTTACATCTTCAATTGTGGTCCTGAGTAACAATCATTCTTCAGAAAGAAAAGAAAGAGTTTCACGGGCTATATTGTGTGAAGATATTAAAGAACGTGAACCTTTAGCCAAAAAAGAAAAATTTAAATTAGGAGAAAGAGCTACTCTATTTTCCGAAATTTTAAACTCAGATACTGAAGATTATATCTATCATGTTTGGAGTACAAAAAATGGTGATAAAACCACAGAAATCAGTAGAGTTAAATTAAAAGTTTCTGGTCCAAGATGGAGAACATGGTCGAATAAGTATTTATCTAAAACAGGTGTATGGGAAGTTAAAATAGTGGATTCAAATAATAATATTTTAATCAAAAAAGAATTCGAGGTAACGCGAGGTGAATGATGGAATCTACAGGAATTGTTAAAGAAAAAAACGGAAATCATATAACTGTGACTTTATTACAAGATGAAAACTGCGGTTCTTGTGATAAATGTTCTTCCGAAAACAAGATTGTTGGAGAAAAAGAGTTTATTACAGATAGGGATGTTAAAGAAGGAGATATAATTCATTTTGAGATAAAAAATAGATATATATTTTCTCTAGGAGTTTTAATATACTTTTTTCCTATTTTATCTATGATACTAGGGTATTATATATCAACTTATTTTACAAATAAAGAGCCTATTCAGGTCTTAATAAGTATATTAAGTTTAGTGATTTCTTTTTTTCTGATTTACTTTATTGATAAAAAAATTGGAAAAAACTTTTTAAATCATATAAAAATAAAAGAATGTTAAAAACTCATTAAAACTTAGGGATAAAATTTATTTTATCCCTAAGCTTTTTATAAATTTATTTAAAAGTTTATTTTGGGGTTATTTTGCCATTTGAGCTTCTACTATTTCACATAAGATATGACCAATTAATATATGAGATTCTTGAATCCTAGGAGTATCTTCCGATGGAACAACGATATTTAAATCAAGCAAATCATTCATCTTTCCTCCATCTTTTCCTGTTAACCCAGCAGTATAGATCCCATTTTTCTTTGCAGTTTCTATTGCCGTAATTATATTTTCAGAATTTCCACTTGTTGATATTCCAATAAATATATCTCCCTTTTTTGCATTAGCTTCTATTTGTCTAGAAAACACCTTTTTAAAAGAATAATCATTTGCAATTGCAGTTAATATAGAAGTATCCACAGTTAATGCATGTGCTGCCAAGCCATCTCGTTCTAAATAAAATCTAGAAACTAATTCAGCTGCAAGATGTTGAGCATCTGCTGCGCTTCCGCCATTTCCAGCAAAAAAGACTGTACCCCCTTTGTTATAAATATCAATAACCTTTTTTGCCAAGTTTTCAATTTGATCTAAAATAACTTCATCATTTAAAATCTTTAGTTTAGTATCAATACTTTCTTGAAACCTATCTTTTATCAATTTTTTCATTCCGCACACTCCTTTTTACAGTTTTTTTCTAAATAAAATAACCCCATTAAAAATGAGATCATATATATTAAAATTAATCCAAATCCTATTTTAAGTCCAAATCCATCATTAATAACTCCGATTAACCAATTAGCTAAAAAAATATTTCCCATACTACCAGCTGTCAATGATAAACCAATAATTTTAGGGATATTGCTATCAAAAGTCTCATATGTAATTGCCTGTATTGTTGGAAAATTTAGAGATAAAAATAACCCTGTTAAAGATAAAAAGAATGCAAAATAATTAGGACCAAATAAGCCTAATAAAAAACTTATTATTGCAGAACTTAAAGTTATCTTTAAAATTTTAAAATATCCTATTTTTTCAACAAATATACTGGCTAATAATCTTCCGCCACTAAAAAAGAAAAAGAACATTGAAGTATAAAATCCAATCTCTTCTTTACTTCTAGATTGCACATCTTTTAGATAAACTCCTATCCAACTAATCATACCTAGCTCTGCCCCAACTAAAAAGAGGAAAAGCATTAAAAAAATCAAAACTCTCTTATCTTTTAATACTTCAAATGTATTTTTATCACTGGCTTTTTTTTCTTTTTCGGCGCGGGGAAAATTACAAAACATACTATAGATAAAAAGTATGAAAAATATAATTATTCCAAAAGAATAAGTTTTTTCCCATTCAAAACCCAATCTAAAGATATAATTTGCATAAATTGGAGCTAAAGTCCCCCCAATACCAAAGGCTAAATGGAATCTATTCATCATCTTACCTCGATTTTTAGTAAAAACCCTAGATGCTAGAGAGTTAGCCGATACATTTAATCCTCCAAATGATATCCCAATTCCAAACATAACTATTTTTAACATTAATGTAGTTGAAATAAATTCTAGAAATAAAAAACTAAATCCTCCAACTAACATGCTTAACCAAAAAACTTTTTTTAATTTAAATCTTGCTATTAACTCTCCAGCAAAAAAGGTTAAAAAGATGCTACCGGCAGAAAATATCCCCAGTAATACACCTAATTCTGAATAAGTCAAATTATAATCATTTTGTATTAGAGGATTTACAAGAGAACGTAATCCTCCCATAAACATTCCAAAGATACCCATAGTTGTAAAGGCCATTATTATTAATAATATATGATTTTTCTTTTTTGATATCATTTTTTCTCCTTATTTTATGTATTCTATTTTAGTATGATATTTATATATCGGTTTGTTTTATTAGATCCTCTTTTTTGATTGTTCCATAGATTTCAAATTTCCATTTTTTCTTTAAATCTTCTTCTAATTGCTGTTTTGCCGTTTTTAACTCTGCCAATCTAGTAGTTATTGAATCAGTACCTTCTCTTACAGTTTCTAAATCTTTTTTTATTCTAGTTTCTTCCTCTTTAGATGTAACTTCCTGCAATTCTTTTTCCAAAGACTCTTCTTTTCTAAGGAGAGCGCTTCCATCTTTTAATACATGTTCAATTTTTTTCTGACTTTCTTTAAGATGTTTTTCTAATAGATCCTTAACCAAATCTGCTCCGCTATTTCCTCTTAGTTCACTTCTTGCTAAAGCTCGATTTAACAACATTTCTTCAGTTATATTATTCTTTTCAAGAAGATCTTGAACAACTTTAGACATTTTTTCGTACTCTTGTTCTGTAATCATGGCATCTTTTTCAATTTCATCTTGAAACTCTAAATATAAGTTTTCATATATGGGGATAAATTTTTCCTCAATTTCTTTTGCTTTCTCATCATTTTGAAATTTTGTTTTCTCTCCATTTAAAATTCCTAACATATATAAGGCCAGTTCTTTACCGACAAGTTTAAGCTTTGCGTATTTTTGTGCTAAATTCATTTCTATTCCTCCTTTATGTAAAATTGTTAATTTATTTTAACATATTTTACTTTGTATTCAAAATTATTTTTAAAGATTTAATTATTTTTGCATATCTTTTCAAATTCACAATATGTACACATTTTAACATATTCTGTTTTTTTGAAAGTTTTGGTATTATAAATTTCATGAATTATATCTTCAATTTCACTTTTGTTTTTTTTATGATCACTTTCGTTGTAAGCTATTTGTATTTTATCATTTGGAAATGAAGGTTGCCAATAATTCATTGTTATTTTTGAAGCCTCAATATCTTCTTTTTCTTTTAATAAGAACATGTATATTTTGCTTTGTAATTTATTTTTTTGCTTCTCATAAGTTAATTTTTTTTCTCCTGTTTTCCAATCCCAAATTTCATAATTATCTCCTTTTTTTCGTATGAGATCATATCTAGCTAAAAGTCTAATTTCATCTTTTTTGTATCTAATCTCATATTCAACATTATGTTGAAATTTTTGCTTATATGGAAATTTTTCTTTTAATAATTTTAAATAGTTTTTTACGGTTTCATCTTCTAAATATTCTTCACCAGTAGGAATATTTAAAAAATATCGTTCAGCCATAATGTGAAATTCATTTCCGATTTTATAAGGATCATCGGATTCATCGTCATCGCTCCAGATAATTCCATCTATATATTTATATTTAAATTTGTATGGGCAGAGCAAAAAAGTTGAGAGAGAATTTTGACTAAACAAAAAAGATTTATTATCTTTGATATTTTCCATTGTGTCCTCCATTAGTTATTTAAATTATCATCTATTATCGAGCTTAACTTACTGAAATAAATAGATGGAAAATTTCGGCTATCTTCCATAATTAAAGCTAAATTTTCCCTAGCTCTTGTAATTCCTACATATACTAAACGAATACGCTCAGATATTTCATTAATTTTAGCTTCAAAAAAGGGATCCTTTCGAGATTCTCCCTTTATATATTTTTCTAATTCATATTTTGCTAATATAGCAGGATTAGCATATTTTTCTTTTAGATAATGCGCTTCACCTCTAAAATTATCTTTAACATTACCAGGAAAATTATATTTATCTAGACCTCCTAATATTACAAAATCCCATTCTAATCCTTTACTTCCATGATAAGTTGTTATAATCACCTTTTTTTGATCAACATCTTCTTTCATATTATATAAAAATTTAGCAACTAAACTAAATTTATTATTTTGAGCATTATCCAATTCATTTGCCAAGTCCTTTAACCCCCATTTTGGATTTATTCTATAATAAGAGTTTAATTCATCTGCTATTCCATCTAATATAATTTTTTGATCGTTAGATACATCAAAAATTTCTCCAATATACATAACTAACTTCTCCAGGGACATTTTAGGGAATTCAAGGAGTTTTTTTAATTTATTTAAGAAATCCATATATTTTGGCCAAATATCAAGATTCATTATTTCTCTAGGAATTTTAATATCATTTAAATTAAAAATAATATCTTCTATTTTATATGTTAAGCCCATTTTCTTCCAAAACTCATCTATTTTTACTAACTCTTGTTTAGCGTCATTATCTTCAAATTCATTTTCAATAGTATTTTTAAAAAAGAAAGGCGAATAAGGTTTATCCAAAAATTTAATGATATCAGATAATTTATTGAAAAACTCAGCATTTTCAGAAGATATCCCAGTTAAAATCTGATAATCGATATCTTGCTTTTCAAATTCCTCTATACAATCATCAATCAAATATCTAGCTGGAAATAACACTCCAATTGATTTTTGATCATACTTTTTTGAATAGCTTTTAACTAATTTGGATATCCATTCCGTCATATCTTCTTTATTATCTTTTTTGTAATATCTAATTCCATATCCACTAACCTTTGGATTTTGAGGTTCTTCTCCTGGAGGAACTTCCTTTATATATTGTGGTAGCAAGGCATCTTGACATTCAGATTGCGGAAAAGAATTAGTAACCCATTTAACATAAGAGTTTGCTAAATTAATTATGTCTTTGCTACTTCGACCAGCGGTAAACATCTCTTTTTTGGTTTCTGCTTTTTTAATAAAATTTTCAAAAATTATTGGATCAGATGCGGTAAAAGTACTCATTATGCTTTGGTTAAAATCTCCAACTTTGACCCAATTTTTTCCAATCAAATTTAAAATTTTATTTTGAATTTGGGTACTATCTTGGGCTTCGTCTTCTAATATATATTTATATTTTTCTTGATAATCTTTTTTGACATCACTATTTTCTTTTAAGATTTTATAAGCATAAAATAATATATCATCGAAATCAATTAATGCTAATCTTTCTAATTTCGCTTGATATTTTTCAAATATATCAATACACAAAGTTAATATCCCATTTTTAGAAATTTTTTTTTGCATCTTTTTTGCATCTTCAACTGATATGGAATTTGACTTAAAATGACTTAATATGGATTTGAAAATGTAACTCAAATTGTTTTGCCAATTTCTATGAGCTCCTTTTTTCTCAAGATAGCTTAAAAATAGAGCTTCTTTTTCTCTTCTGACTTCTTTTATTGAATCAGAAATATATTGAGATTTTAAATTGTCATTAATTACATTATAATTAGAAGAAAGATTTAATCTATGTATATAATCTTTTATAACTTTAGAAGCAAAGCTATGTATAGTCATTACTTGATATCTTTTTTGATCAGAAATCCCCTGTTTTTTTAAAAGAGAGTTAATACGGTGTTTAAAATTAACGACTCCTGAATTCATATACGTCAAAATTAATATTTTTCGATTTTCTTCTAAATTTTCTTTTATTAATTTTACAGTTAAATTAGTTAAAATAAAAGTTTTCCCTGCTCCAGGAACAGATGGGACAGCCATTCTTCCTTTTTCATATTCCATAATTTTTTTTTGATCTTTTCTAAAATTTATATCCATATGCACCAGCCTTTTTGTCTAATAATTATCATCTGTGTTTATAAGTTGCCATTCATGTTCTCTTCCATTCAAAGAGTAATTACAGCCGAAACAATAAATTTGTTTGGATTTTTTGGTTAATCTTTTCATCATAGTAGCTAGGCTTATACGATCATTTAATTGTTCAATATCTTTAGTATATTTTTCATCTTTGTTCCAACTTTTTCCCAGAACAAAAGGATTATTCAACTCACTATTGTATTTTATCATCCATTGACTATTATTTATATCGTTCCAAATTTGATAATTACAAGTTTTATCAGCCAAAAAGAATCCCGCTGGAGTAGTTAGGGTGATATAATTTCCATTTAATCTATCTTGGAATTCAAAAATAGTTTCAGATGATATTGATTCTTCTTTTATAAATTTAAGAAATTCTATATTTGGATTTTCTATCATATCAAATTCTCTTATAACTTTAATAAAATTATCAGCTGAGTCTATTAAGCTTCTACAATTAATAATATCTTCTCTTTTTTGATCTTTCTTCATAAAAAATTCCAGATATATTTTTTTAAATAATTCCGGGATATCAAGTTTTAACTGTTTATGCTTTTGGATCCATTTTCTAATATAATCATATCTCTTAATAACATCTTCCCCAACCCTTTTTTGAATAGCTTCACTATCTATTTTTACAAGTCTAATTTTTCCTTCAATTTTACTCATACCATTTCTAACTAACAAAGAAGCTCTAATATAATCAGTGTCCAATATCGTATTCAAAAAAGTTTTAATATCATCCTGATTTAAGAGATTATTATTAAAATCATAAATTAAATAAGCGAATATTACCAATGCATAATTAAATGGGTAATCTGTGATCTTGTCTTTTCGATTTAAATTTAATAATTTTATTTTTTTTTGATCTAATGTGTTTTTTAATTCATATTCAAGACTTAGATCATTAGAAGGGATTATAATGGCTATATCTTCAGGATTAACTCCTTCTTCTAAAAGTTCTAAAACTTGATTAATCACTTTTTTATTCATAATGTTTTTTAGTTCATTTTCAGTATCCATTTGTATAGGTAATGCTTTTATTTTATTATTATTTATTTTTTCGTTATAAACGATACTTTTATAAATTTTATTACTGAGATCTCTTATATCTTTTGATAAATCATCGTTATCTAATTTTATCTTTGTATATTCAGTATTATCCAATATTTCTTTTTTTAAATATTGTTTTTCACTACTTGGAATCCCGAAGCTACCATCACTATTGTATGCTAATATTGTTTTTTTTATATTCCCTTTTAATTTATTAATAAAATTAATTTGAACTGGAAAATTATTTTCAATATCATCAACTAAAAGATATTCTAGACGATTTTTCAAATTATCTAAATATCTTTTATCTGATAAAAGATATTTAGAATAAACATATACAACTAATGAATAGTCTAGCGTCCCTGTTTTTAAAGATCTTTTCATATATTGTTCTATAATTTTATTTAAATCATCATAAATGTACTTTGAATTATTATTATAATCATGAATAGATTGATATAATCTTTCACCAATTTCATGAATAGGAATTCCTGCTAGAGATGCGTTACTTATATTTGAAAGAAATTTTCGTGCTATTCGGTCTTTCGTTGAGATTAACCCCTTTAAATAACCTCTTTTTCTATAATATTCAATTGTTTTATTCATTAAAGATTGTGAAGCTTCAAAAGTCATAAATACAGGAAAGATATTTTTATTTTCGATTATATTACATCTTTTCAAAACTACAGCCCAATATGTTTTTAGTTCTCGTTGCATAAATCCAAAAAAAGATCCAATTGCAATTTTACTACTTGTTTTAAAGTTCATTCGTTCTTTCCATTGCATGGCTTTCTGTCTATTTTGAACTAAAACTAATATTTTTTCACTATCAACTTTATTTTTCTCAATTAGAGTTTTATATTTTTTTTGTAGTAAGGTCGTTTTTCCTGAATTAGTTCCCCCTAATATTAATACATTTTTTTTCACTTCATCACCTCCAATTTTATCCTTGAATTTTTCCAATTATATAAGGAATTGCACTTTCAACTGTCAATATACGGTTACCTATGTCAAAAACATTAAATCCAATTTCTTTCAATTTTTTTATCTCATACTCAGTAAAGCCGCCTTCTGGTCCAATACAAATTGTTTTAGGTTGATTTTTATCACATTTAATTTTTTTATCATATCTTGTATATGGATGTGCTACTAAAGGTATTGTTCCATTGATTATTTCAGGTAATTCATCTTCAATAAATGGTTTGAAAAGTTTTTTCATGGATACATCTGGTTCTATTGTATCTTTAGCCTGTTCTAATCCTAAAATTATATTTCGTTTTATATTTTCTTTATCTAATTTGCTTGACTCAAAAAAACTTTTTTCTACTTTCCAAGTTCTTATAAAAAAAATGTTTTTTATTCCTATAGTTGTAACTGTTCTTAAAACTCTCTGAAATACCTTTGGTCTAGGCATAGCCATAATAAGATTTATAGGTACAGGTTTAGGAGGAGATTCATTTAATTCTATGTCTAAAATAATTTCTTTTTTTGAAAAACTAGTGATCTTACCTTTTCCCATTTTCCCATTTAACTTTCCAATTTTCAAGATATCCTCTTTTTTGGCTCGATGTACTTTTCTAATATGTTTTAATCGACGATCTTTGAGTATAATCTGGTTTTCATTAATATAATCATTTTCATCAAATAATATTATATTCATTTTTAATATCACTACTTTCTAATATAAATTAAAAACCTACTAAATTAAGTAGGTTTTATGATTTATTTTTTAAATTTCTGTTTTATTAATTTGTATAAATTTTTAAATGAATTTGAGATTTTTTTACTCAAAACAGGAATTAGTTTAGCCCCATCTTTAAAAATTCGTTTAGTTTTTTCTATCATTTTTCTACTTTTAGTATACTTATACTTCTCATTACAATGCGGACACTTATATGTTGCTAGTTTATTGCTGATTTTCATTTTTTTGTTACAACTTGGACAATTAACTATGATTTTTTCCATAATTTCACCTCAATTTGTGTTATTTTAACTTCTCATTAATTGTATCATATACAAGGTGTTATTGCAATGTCAATATTTTATTAAAGTATCCCTAAACCATTTAACATAACTAAAATTATAGCCACAGGAGCAATATATTTTGCTAAAAACCAAAACAATTTATTATATTGAACTTTGGTGTTTTTCCCAGTATCAATTTCATTAAAAACTTCTTTTTTCTTCATTACATGACCAACAAAAATTAAAATTAAAATACTTCCCAATGGTAATAATATGGCTGCTGTTACAAAATCAAATAAATCAAATATTGATTTTCCAAATATCAAGAATTCTGATAAAACACCTTGAGATAAAGAACACAGCATCCCAAAAAAAGTAATGATACTAGTTATAATAATAGTAGCTTTTTTTCTTCCAAAATTAAATTCTTCTGCGAAATAAGCAACTCCAACTTCTAATATAGATATTGCAGAAGTCAAAGCTGATATTGTAAGTAATAAGAAAAATATCGTCAAATATATTTGACCACCTATCATTCTTTGAAATATACTAGGCAAAGTTATAAAAACTAATCCGGGTCCAGCTTGGGGTGATATATTAAATGCAAAAACAGCCGGAAAGATTGCAATTCCCGCTAACAGAGCTATAACTGTATCTGCAATAGCTACTTGAGCTACTGTTTGTCCTAAATCCTCTTTTTTGGATATATATGAACCGTAGGTAATCATGGTACCCATTCCTAAGCTCAGAGTAAAAAATGCATGACCTAAGGCAGATAATATAGACTTATGTGTTAATTTTGAAAAATCTGGTTTGAACAAAAAAGATAACCCCTCTTTTGCTCCCGGTAAAGTTAAAGCTCTTATATTTAAGGCTAAAATAATTATTAATAAAAGTGGCATTAAAAATTTAGAGTATTTTTCTATCCCATTTTTTATTCCAGCTAATACTATTCCCATTGTAAGCAACATAAAAAGTATTTGCCAAAAAATCGGCCCAAAAGGCGATGAAATAAAATTACCAAATAAAATCTCTAATTCATCTGAACTTTTATTTAAAAAATTATTAGTCAATCCTCTAAATGTAAAATTTAATGCCCAGCCCCCAACTACTCCATAAAAAGATAATATCAAAAAAGAACTCACAATCCCTAAATATCCAGGTGTTTTCCAAAACTTATTATTACTTAATTTTTTAAAAGCTCCAACAGTGTTTTTACTTGTTTTTCTACCGATTATAAATTCTGATAACATTATAGGAAATCCAAGTAATATTATACAGACAAGATAAATAATAATGAAGGCAGAACCTCCATTTTCTCCTACCATATATGGGAATCTCCATATATTTCCCAAACCAATTGCTGAACCTGATAATGCTGCTAACGCCCCTAACTTTGAACCAAAACTATCTCTTTTTAAACTTTCCATTTTTTCCTCCTATTTTATTAAATTAATGGCCAATTACAAAATTATAAACTTCTAATCATATCTTATTTACACCCCTTATTAATTTTCTTATCCTCCCATTATTAGATGCCGTTCACACCCAGACATCCGCCGTTTCCTTTACAGATCTATTTTCTCCATTATCTCAGATAAAACTTACTCCTAAGAGCTAAGGGCCTTGTTCACTTTACCCGAAAATAATCCTAGCTTAAGTCCCTAATAAATTTGTGGGTAATTTGATATTTCTTTTTTATTTTAGAATTAGATTTTCGAATTTTTTATGTGCTTTAAATACAAATTAATATTAAGTGTTAAAAGTAAATTATACAAGAGAGAGCATCTTCTGTCAAGGGCTTTTATTCCATTTTAAAAAGGAGCAGACAAGTTAATGTCTGCTCTAAAATATGTCAATTTTATTAAAATCTTATATTGCTACTCAGTTCTACACTGTAAAGATCTCCAGATAATTTTGCCTCTGTATTTTCTTGTCCTATATAGGTATTTATATCTAAATTAAAAGTCATATCAGAAATCGGTTTATATGATAATCCATTTGTTAAAATCATAGATCTATCTACTAAGTTTACCATCCCAT
>JBNJFI010000001.1:0-89561 GCA_051746725.1 Fusobacteriota bacterium | reverse complement strand
AATTATGAAACGGAAAAGAAAGAGCTAGAAGAAGATGCAGCTAAAATGAGTAATACTCAAGAGGTTTATAGAGCTATGAACCATGGAAAAATTCAAAAACAAAAAGGTTCAGAACCGATCTATGATTCTCAAAGTGGTGAATATTATTATAGATATATAGATATAAATAAAAACAATCAGAAAATTCGCATGCTTAATTTAGCGAGGTCTTTGAAGTTAAATATATATGGAAATCATACCGAGGAAGATAACAACACAATAGTATCTATTGTAGATGAATCTAGAAATATATTAGGTGAAGTTGTTGGGCTTGAGACTTCGGAAAAGCTAAAATTAAAATATGATAGACAAATAATAGATGATATGATAAAAAAAAATCAAGCTTTTGGAAAAACAAAATTAAAATTGAGTAATATTGGATATAATAAAGATCGAGAAACTTTTTTGTTAAGAGCTGGGGCTACAATAGGTTACAATAGGCTTATATCAGAAACAAGAGGAGTAGTAGTTATTTCAAAAAAGATCGATAGAGAATTATTAATGTCCTTTTTTGAAAATGCAATAGGTAATACCCAAAGCAAAGTTTTTATGTTAAGAAAAAATAGATATTTATATGGAGAACTAGGTTTGAATAAAGGAGATTCTTTATTAACAGAAAAAGAAATGGATGAGATAATTGGGAATAAGATCATGGATATTTTTTCGAAGGAAAAGATGGTAAAGGGCCATGGACATTATATTGCTTATTATCCACTATGGAATACCAATGGAGATCTAGAGGGCTTTTTTGGAGTTGCTTCTCCAAAAGAACAACTTATGGAACTGAAGATGATTGCATTTTCTTTAATTGGTGTAATAACTATTGTAATAATTATAATAACAACTTCTGTCTTTAAAAAATTATTAGAAAACCTAATAAACCCTCTTTATGATGTTATAAATGCATCTAAGAAGATAGCTGAAGGGGATTATGATGTAAAAATAGACAGTGATACTTCTGGAGAAATAAAAGTTCTAGTTATAGCTTATAAAAATATGATTCAGAAAATTAAAAAATCAAGAAATGCTCTTAAAAAGAAAAATGACAAATTATTTAAAAATAATGAAAAATTGAATTTAATAGAAAAAATAACCGCAAAGGTTTATAGTGAAAAAGAATTTGAAAAGTCTCTTTACTATATTTTATCCACATTAGTTTTTGAAAAAGGATTGAATTATAAAAGAGCAATATTTTATTGCTTTGATGAAGAAACCAATACATATAATTACGAAATGTCTACTAGAACAACAAAAGATAAATTTAAAGGAAATTTAGCTTCTTTTTTGCAGTTAATCTCACAATTTGATAAAACTGAGGAAAGTAAATATATTGATTCTCAGTTTGAAAAAACAGAGAAAAACTTGACTCTAGATGAAAGTGATATCTCATATTTGAGAATGGAAAATAATGATATATTTAATATTAAGAGTGAAAAAGAAGGGGTTGAAAAATTTGTAATCCCAATTCAATATAATGATAGAAGATATGGATGTATAGTGATAGAACATCAAAAAAGGTTAGGATCAATACCTCAGGAGGATATAGAATTAGTTAGTATATTAAAAAATACTTTGGCTTCATATATTGAAAACAAACAATTGCATGAAGAAAATATAAAATCAGAACGTTTATCAACAATAGGGAAAATGGCTAGTTCGATAGTACACGAAATAAGAACTCCTCTGGTAGGAATAAAAGGATTTGCAGATCTATTAAATATAAGAGTTGGAGGAAAAAAAGAAAAACGATATATAAATAATATCAAAAAAGAAGTAACTCGATTGGATAATTTAGCAACTGATTTATTAGATTATTCCAAAGGAAACAATTATTTACTTGAAAAAGTTGCGATAAATGATATAATAAGAAATAGTATAGAAATTTTGAAAAGTGGAAATTTTTTAGGCAATCTAGATTTATCTTTGGATTTAGAGCCTGATTTATATGTCCAGGGAAACCCTGATAAATTGAAACAAGTTTTTATAAATTTGATTAGAAATGCTTTAGAGGCAATTGAATATGACCATAAAAAGTTATCTATAATTTCCAAGACCATTGGGAAAAGATGCGAAATAAAATTAATTGATAATGGAGCAGGGATTTCTAAGACAAAGATGAAAGAGATATTTGAGCCATTTGTTACAACAAAGATTCAAGGAACTGGATTAGGATTACCAATTGTAAAAGGAATAATTGAAAAACATCACGGTAATATAGAGATAAGTTCACGTAAAAATAAAGGAACAACAGTTAAAATATATCTAAATTTATATTAATAATATTTAGAATATATTTAAATCTATTCGAGGAGGAAGAAAAATGGGAAAGAAAGTTAACTATGGTAAGAGTTTAAATTTGCCTAAAACAAATTTTAAAATGAAGGCAAACTTACCAAACAAAGAACCGCAAATATTAAATCAGTGGGATAAACAGGATATTTATCAAAAAAGTCTAGAAAATAGGGATAAGGAATTTATTTTACATGATGGGCCTCCTTATGCAAACGGAAATATTCATATAGGACATGCTTTAAATAAGACTTTAAAAGATATAATTTTAAAATATAAGAGAATGCAGGGGTTTAAAGCTCCATATGTTCCGGGGTGGGATACCCATGGATTACCAATTGAGTTAAAGGTTTCAGAAGAAATTGGTGGAAAAATCAAAGATATGTCTGAATTGAAAATAAGACAAAAATGTGCTAAATATGCTAAAAAATATGTTAGAAAACAGAAAAAAGAATTTCAACGATTAGGGATTTTAGGAGAATGGGATAATCCATATTTAACGTTAAATCCTGAATATGAAGCAAAGCAATTAGAAGTTTTTTCAGATTTATATGAAAATGGATATGTTTTTAAAGGTATGAAACCTATACATTGGTGCCCTACTTGTCAAACTGCATTAGCTGAAGCAGAAATAGAACATCATGATCATAAATCGCCGGCTATATATTCAAAATTTGAATTTCAAGATGGTGAAGTAGATAAATTTGATTTAGACTTAAAAGAAGGAGAAAAAGCGTCAGCTGTTATTTGGACAACTACTCCTTGGACTTTTCCTGGGAACATAGCAATATCTGTTCATCCTGATTTTAAATATGTATTTGCAAGAACCTCTAAAGGTGTATTATTAGTAGCTAAAGAATTATTAGAAAGCACGATGAAAGAAACTAATTTAAAAGATTATGAAGTTATAAAAGAAATGAAAGGATCAGAATTAGAAAATTTAATTTGTGACCATCCATTTTTAGGTAGAAAATCTACTATAATTTTAGGAACTCATGTGACTTTAGAAGCAGGAACTGGTTGTGTACATACAGCTCCAGGACATGGGCAAGAAGATTATGTAGTAGGAACTAAGTATGACTTACCGGTTATATCTCCAGTAAACAGCCAAGGGCACATGACAGAGGATGCAGGGGAGTTTGCGGGATTATTTTACAAAAAAGCTAATAAAGAGATAGTTAAGAAGTTAGAAGAAATTGGATCATTATTAAATGTTAAAGATATTGATCATCAGTATCCTCATTGTTGGAGATGTAAAAATCCAGTTATATTTAGAGCAACTGAACAGTGGTTTGTAAAAGCCGAAGGTAGTGATTTAAGAGAAAAAGGTTTAAAAGCATTAGAAGATGTTAAATTTATTCCTGAATGGGGAAGAAATAGAATGACGTCTATGTTGGAAGATAGACCGGATTGGTGTATATCTAGACAAAGAATATGGGGAGTTCCGATTCCTGTGTTTTATTGCGAAAAATGTAATCAAGAGATTATAAATAAAGAAACAGTTGCTAGAGTAATAGAAAAAGTCAAAAAAGAGGGAACAGATACTTGGATAAAAAGCACTCCAGAGGAACTCTTAGGTGATTTAGCAAAATGTCCTGAATGTGGAGAAACTCATTTGAGAAAAGAAGACAATATTATGGATGTTTGGTTTGATTCGGGGTCAAGTCACAGAGCAGTTTTAGAAACTAGAGAAAACTTAAGTTGGCCTGCAGATTTATACTTAGAAGGTAGTGATCAACATAGAGGTTGGTTCCAAACATCATTACTTACTTCTGTTGGTTCAACAGGAAAAGCTCCTTACAAAGAAATATTAACACATGGATTTGTTAATGATGGCGAAGGAAAAAAGATGAGTAAATCTAAAGGAAATGTGGTATCACCTCAAGAAATAATAAAGAAATATGGGGCAGATATATTGAGATTATGGACTGCTTCAGTTGATTATAGAGAAGATATTAAAATATCTCAGGGAATATTAAAGCAAATGTCAGAGTCATATAGAAGAATACGAAATACTGCTAGATATATTTTAGGGAATATATCAGATTTTGATGTCAAAAAAGATACTTTACCATATGAAGACCTATTAGAGATAGATAAATGGGCTTTAAATAAATTAGAAGAATTAAAAAGAAAAGTAACAGCAAATTATGAAAAATATGAATTCTATAATCTGTTTTATGATATCCACTATTTTGCCTCTGTACATATGAGTGCATTTTATTTGGACACATTAAAAGATAGATTATATGTATTGCCAACTAATTCTAAATCTAGGAGATCAGCGCAAACAGTTATGCATGAAATACTATATAACTTAGTAAAAATGATATCTCCTGTACTTACTTTTACTGCAGAAGAAATTTGGATGAAAATGCCAGATGAATCTAAAGAGGTGGAAAGTATATTACTAGTTGATTGGATAGAAGAGAATGATCAATATTTAAATTCAGAATTAGATGAAAAATGGGAAAAAATATTAAAATATAAAAACAATATAAATAAACAGATAGAAAAAGCTAGAAATGAAAAAATAATAGGACATCCATTGAATGCAGAAGTTATAATATATGCAGAAGATGAGGAACAAAAAAGTTTTATAAAAGATAATTTTGAAAAATGGGAATCAGTATTAATAGTCTCTAAGGTAACGATGGAAGAGTCTAAGTCAGAAAATATGTCAGAATTAGAAGAATTAAGTGGAGTATATGTTGAAGTCAAAAAAGCTCCAGGAGAAAAATGTGAAAGATGTTGGAAATATTCTGAAGAAATTGGAAAAGTTGATGAAAATCATCCAGAAATATGTCCTAGGTGTACTAAAATTGTAAATGAAATGGATGTAGAGCTGTAAATATAAAAAATTTAAATAATAAGTAAGAGGTCTCCTCTTACTTATTATTCAGTTTTAGGGAAAATTAAAAAAATTCAAAGAAAAGAGGTTAAATAATGGTCTATTATTTAATAACTTTAGTAGTAGTTATACTGGATCAAATTTCAAAGTATCTCATTGTAAAAAAGTTTTCTGTAGGTGAGACTATCCCAATAATAGAAGATTTTTTTCATTTGACTTATGTTGAAAATAAAGGAGTTGCTTTTGGTTTTTTTTATGGGCATGTAACCATATTCGCCTTCATTGCTGTTATATCTATAATTGGAATAATCTTATA
The DNA here is from genome assembly GCA_051746725.1 of Fusobacteriota bacterium. Taxonomy (GTDB): domain Bacteria; phylum Fusobacteriota; class Fusobacteriia; order Fusobacteriales; family JBNJFI01; genus JBNJFI01. The sequence goes on along the minus strand of JBNJFI010000001.1, from coordinate 84,066 downwards.
TATTCATAAGCAAGATGAAGAGCATTCTTTATATTCAAAAATAGGATTTATGTTTATATTAGGTGGGGCAATAGGAAATTTAGGAGATAGAATTATTCGAGGATATGTAGTTGATTTTATAGATTTTAGAGGGATTTGGCCTTATATATTCAATATAGCAGATGTTGCAATAAATATAGGAGTTATATTAATATTAATAGAGTATTTTATCGAAGTAGAGATATGGAAAAAGAAAGAATCAATAGAGGAGGAACAGAAAATATGACATTTCAAGATATGATATTAAAATTGCAAGAATTCTGGCATAAAAAAAATTGCGTTATAGGAAATCCTTATGATATAGAAACTGGGGCAGGGACTTTTAATCCAAACACTTTTTTGATGTCTCTTGGTCCAGAACCCTGGAATGTTGCTTATGTAGAACCGTCTAGAAGACCTAAAGATGGAAGATATGGAGAAAATCCAAATAGAGTTTATCAACATCATCAATTTCAAGTTATTATGAAGCCATCTCCAGAAAATATACAAGAGATATATTTAGAAAGTTTGGAAGCACTTGGGATTGATCCAAAGGAACATGATATTCGATTTGTAGAGGACAATTGGGAATCTCCAACTCTTGGAGCTTGGGGTCTTGGTTGGGAAGTGTGGCTTGATGGAATGGAAATTACTCAATTTACTTATTTTCAACAAGTTGGAGGACTTGATTTAGAAATTACTCCAGTAGAATTAACATATGGATTAGAAAGAATAGCATTATATATACAAGAAAAAGATAATGTTTATGATTTAGAGTGGACTAACGGAGTTAAATATGGAGATATGCGTCTTCAAATGGAGAAAGAATTTTCTGAATATAGTTTTGAAGTTGCAGATCTAGATAGGCACTTTAAGCTCTTTGATATGTATGAATCTGAAGCAAATTTGGCTTTAAAAAAGGAACTTGTGTTGCCAGCATATGATAATGTTTTAAAATGTTCACATGTTTTTAATATTTTAGATTCTAGAGGAGCCATAAGTACAACAGAAAGAATGGCTTATATTTTAAGAGTTCGAGATTTAGCAAAGGGATGTGCGGAAATATTTGTAAAAGAGAGAAAAAAATTAGGATATCCTTTGATGGCTAAATAGGATAGAAAGGGGAGAATAAATTGGATATTTTATTAGAAGTAGGAGTAGAAGAAATTCCAGCTAGATTTTTAATACCTGCATTAGAACAGATAAAAAAAGGAATAAAAAATAAATTAGAAGAAAAACGAATAGGGATAGAAGAAATTAATACATATGGAACTCCTAGAAGGCTGATACTAGAACTTAATGCAATTAGCGAGAAACAAGAAGATTTAAGAGAAACAAATACTGGACCTTCAAAAGATATAGCATATGATGATAGTGGAGAACCCACAAAGGCTGCCATTGGTTTTGCTAAATCTCAGGGAGTTGAGATAATTGATTTAGAAATAGTTGAAACCAAAAAAGGTGAGTATATTGCAGCTTCTACATTTACTAAAGGGAAAAGTACAAGAGAAATAATACCTGAAATATTAAAAGGTTTAATTCTTAACCTAGATTTTGCCAAAACTATGAAATGGGGAGACAAAAAAGTGAAATTTGTCCGACCAATAAGGTGGATATTGGCAATGGCTGATAATGAGTTATTGGAAATTAATATTGCAGGAATTGATAGCGAACTTATAAGTTATGGACACAGATTTTTTGGGAATAGATCATTTGAAGTTGAAAGTAAAAGAGATTATTTTAGGAAAGTAAAAGAAAATAATGTAATAATAGATATAGAGGAAAGAAAAACTCGAATAGTAGATGCAATTGAAGGACGATGTTCAAAGGTTGGTGAAAAAGTTTTAATAGATGACGACCTTTTAGAAGAAGTTGCAAATTTAGTAGAATACCCATATCCCATGGTAGGAACATTTAATGTTGAATTTTTAGAAGTTCCACAGGAAGTTTTGATTACAACAATGAAAAAACATCAAAAATATTTTCCAGTTTTGGATTTAGAAGGAAATTTACAACCTAAGTTTATAATGGTGCGAAATGGAACTGAATCATCTGAAAAAGTTAGAGTGGGGAACGAAAAAGTTCTAACTGCTAGATTAGCGGATGCTAGATTTTTCTATCAGGAAGATTTGAAAAAAGATTTAGATGAATTAACGAAAAAATTAAAAAATGTTATATTTCAAAAAGATATTGGAAATATCTATGATAAAGTTCAACGTGATAAAGAAGTAGCTAAATCAATCTGTAAATTATTAGATATAAATAATGATAAAAGAAAAAATATATTAAGAACAATAGAATTATCAAAGGCAGATTTAGTAACAAATATTATAAATGAAAAAGAGTATGCAAAACTACAAGGATTTATGGGAATGAAATATGCTTTGGCAGCAGGTGAAAAAGAAGAAGTAGCAGTAGGTATATTTGAACATTATTTACCTAGAAATCGGGGAGATATTTTACCTGAATTATTAGAAGGCATTGTGTCTTCGATAGCAGATAAAATAGACACCATTGTAAGTTGTTTTGGAGTTGGAATAATACCCACTGGGTCAGAAGATCCATATGCCTTGAGAAGAGCAGCAATAGGAGTTGTAAAGGTTATATCAAATTCAAAATTAGATATATCAATTGAAGATATAATTGATTCTTCATTAAATGTATTGGAAAAGGATTCGCTTTTAATAGGAAAAAAAGAGAACATAAAAAAACAATTAATGGATTTCTTCAAAGACAGAATAAAAAAACATAATCAAAATAAAGGTTACAAAAAAGATATAACTAGAGCAGTAATTGAAGCTGATTTTACTAATATAGTCGAAACTGAAAAGAAGATTGAAGCTTTGATAAAAACTTCTGAAAATAAGAATTTTGATAACTTATTGCAACTTATAAAAAGAGTGGAAAATATAGCTCAAAAATACAAAAAAGATGATATAAATATTGACGAAACTTTATTGAAAGATAACGAGAAAGGATTATATAATTATTATATAGATTTGGTAGCAAGTTCAAGAAAAAATTTGAAAAATAAAAATTATATTAACTTTTTTGATGAAATACTAAAAGGTGAAAAAACTATAAACGAATACTTTGATAATGTAATGGTAATGGCTGAAGATGAAGAAATAAGAAATAACAGGTTATCATTGCTTAAGGGATTAGATAATATATTTAATAAGATAGCAATAATAAGCAAAATAAACTAAAAAGTTTTAAATTTTAAAGTTCAGTTGGAGGAAATATGAAAATATTAAAAAAATCAAAAGAAAAAAGGGTTAAATTGACTCCTTCTCAGATATTAGTTTCATCTTTTCTGATTATTATAGCAGTGGCATCTATAGTTTTGATGTTACCAATTGCTACTCCAAAGGGAAAAGGAGGAATTGATTTTTTAACATCTCTTTTTACAATTACTTCTGCAGTTTCAGTAACGGGATTGTCTGTAGTTGATGTTAGTAAAACTTTTTCTATTTTTGGAAAAACAGTTATAATGATAGTATTTCAATTAGGAGGATTAGGAATAATGACTTTTTCCTCACTTATTATGTATCTCATAGGAAAGAAAATTACCTATCAAGAAAAACGAATTTTACAAGAAGATCTTAACCAGGAAAAAGTCGGTGGGATTCTCCATTTTATGGAAAGACTAGCAGTAATTGTTATAACTATTGAGGGAGTAGGAGCTTTACTTTTATTTTCTACCTTTAGGCATGACTTTGAAACAGGAACAGCAATTTATTATGCTATATTTCATTCGATATCTGCATTTTGTAATGCTGGTTTTTCTTTGTTTACTAATAGTTTTGAGATATATTCAGGAGACATAACAGTAAATTTAGTTATTTCATCTTTAATTATTTTAGGTGGAATTGGATTTGCGGTAATAAATAGTAGTATTTATTATTTGAAAACAGGGATTTCAAATTTCTCCCTTACTTCTAAAGTTGCTTTAAAAATAAGTGCCTGGTTACTTTTAATAGGTACATTATTTATATTTTTTACAGAATATTCCAATTTAAATACGATAGGTAATTTTAGTTTATCTGATAAACTTTTAGCATCTTATTTTCAAAGTGTAACTACAAGAACAGCAGGGTTTAATACTATTTCCATGGGCATGATGACTCCCTCTACTATTTTTATGTTTTTATTTTTAATGTTTGTAGGTGCTTCGCCTGGATCGACAGGTGGTGGAATAAAAACCACAACTTTTGGTGTAATATTTTATAGTGTATTATCAACTTTGAAAAATAAAAAAGATATAAATGTTGGAAATAGAAGAGTTTCGTGGCATATATTAAATAGAGCTATTGCGATTTTATTTATTTCTTTATTGTTCATATTTTTAATAACTTTGTCAATATTAATTGTAGAAGGAAGGGAATTTGTACAAGTGTTATTTGAAGTAGTTTCTGCATTTGGAACAGTGGGATTGTCGATGGGGATTACATCTTCATTATCAGATTTTTCTCGGGTTTTGATAATTATAACCATGCTTGTAGGAAGAGTAGGACCATTAACAGCAGCTTTAGCATTTGGAGAAGATTTTAAAACATCTAAACATCGATATCCAGAAGAAAATATATTAGTTGGATAAGAGGAGGAATTAATGAAACAATTTTTAGTTGTAGGGTTGGGGAGATTTGGAACAAGTCTAGCTAAAACTCTATATAAACATGGAGAACAAGTTTTAGGGCTTGATATGGATGAAGATATATTACAAGAAGCCATAAATAATGATATAATTGATAATGGAATAGCAGTAGATGCAACCGACATTGAAGAATTAAAGAACCTAGGGGTAAATAATTTTGATGTTGCATTTGTATGTATTGGGACAGGGATACAAAATAGTATTTTAGTAACTCTTACTTTGAAGGAGTTAGGAATACCTAGAATAATCGCAAAAGCTTTAACTAAACAACATGGACGAGTTTTAGATAAAATTGGAGCAAATGAAATAATTTACCCTGAAATGTATATGGGAGAAAGAACGGCAATAAAAGAGATAAACCCTAATATGGTGGAACATATGCAATTATCAGACGAATATAAAGTTATAGAAAAAAAAGCTCCAGATATATTTATGAATAAATCCTTAATCGAATTAGATTTAAGAAAAAAATATGACCTTAATATTATAGCAATTAAAAATGAAAATGGAGATATGACAATAACTCCAATGGGAGACAAGGTTATCAAAAAAGGAGATACTTTGATAGCAATCTCTAATACAGAAGGAGCTAGAAAATTAGAAAATTTAGAATAAGGAGGAAGAAGTGTTAGAATATGATGTTATTGTTATTGGAGCTGGACATGCTGGATGTGAGGCGGCACTTGCCTCTGCTAGACGTGGTTTGAAAACAGCTATTTTCACAATAACTTTAGATAATATAGGAGTTATGTCGTGCAATCCTTCAATCGGAGGACCTGCTAAAGGTCATTTAGTTAAAGAGATAGATGCATTAGGTGGAGAGATGGCACGAAATATGGATAAATCTTTTATTCAGATTAGAACGTTGAATACCAAAAAAGGACCAGCGGTAAGAGCATTGAGAGCTCAGGCAGATAAAAAAATTTATCACATGGAGATGAAAAAAACCTTAGAGAGAACTGATAATTTAGAGGTTATCCAAGGATTAGTTACAGATGTACTAGTGGATAACAATAAAAAGATAAAGGGGATTAAAACTAAATTAGGTGTAGAGTATTTATCAAAAACTGTTATAGTTGCAACTGGGACCTTTATGAATGGAAAAATTTTTATTGGAGACAAAAGACAAGAGGGAGGAAGGATGGGAGAAATATCTTCAAAAGAACTCCCAAAATCTTTGAAAAATTTAGGCTTAGAAATTAAAAGATTTAAAACAGGAACTCCAGCGCGAATTGATAAAAAAACAATTGATTTTTCTAATATGAAAGAGCAACCAGGAGATACAGATAAAATCTTAAAATTTTCAAAGAGAACCGATGATAGAGAAATTAAAGATAAAAAACAAATAAGTTGCTATTTGGTACATACAAATAAGGCAGTACATGAGACGATTTTAAATAATTTAGATAGAGCGCCTTTATTTAATGGAGATATAGAAACAACAGGTCCTAGATATTGTCCATCGATAGAAGATAAAGTAGTTAGGTATAAAGACAAACCAAGACATCATGTATTCTTAGAACCAGAAGGACCAAATACATCTGAAGTATATGTAAATGGAATGTCAACAAGCTTACCTACAGATATACAATATGAGATATTAAATAGTATTCCTGGGTTAGAAGAAGCTAAAATTATGAGATATGGATATGCAATTGAATATGATTATATAGTTCCTGATGAACTAAATTATACTTTAGAAACTAAAAAGATAGATGGTTTATTTTTGGCTGGACAGATAAATGGAACTTCTGGATATGAAGAAGCGGCTGGACAGGGATTATTGGCAGGAATAAATGCAGGTCAAAAAGTTTTAGGAAAGGACCCAATAATTTTAGAAAGAACAAATTCATATTTAGGAACTTTAGTTGATGATTTAATAACAAAAGGAACAAATGAACCTTATAGATTATTTACATCTCGATCAGAATATAGATTAATACTAAGAGAAGATAATGCCGATTTAAGATTATCTCCATTGGGATACCAGTTGGGGTTATTAGATAAATCAGTATATGAAAAAGTTGAAAACAAAAGAAAGTCTGTTAAAGAAGGTAGAAAAAAATTAGAAGAGATAAACGTTGGTCCAAATAATAAAACTTTACAAGAAATCCTTTCTAAAAAAGGCGAGTCAAAACTAAAGACAGGAAGTACAATTAAAAATATATTAAAAAGACCAAAGATTACTTATAATGATATAAAAAAAAGTTCAAAAGAAGTTCCTAGATTTGACGAAGATATAGAGTATCAAATCGAAGTCCAAGTTAAATATCATGGATATATAAAAAAACAGATGAAAATGGTTCAAAAACAAGAAAAACTAGAACATAAATTGATTCCTCAAAATTTTGATTATAATAAAACACATGGATTAACAAATGAGGCCAAAGAAAAGTTGATAAAAAAACAACCTTTAAATATCGGACAAGCTTCTAGAATATCTGGAGTTTCACCTGCAGATATATCTGTAATTATAATGAATTTAGTAGAAGGGAATAGATAATGACAGAAAAGCAAAAAAAAGAAAAACTCAAAAAGGGATTAGAAAAACTAGAAATAAAACTAGATGAGGATAAAATAAATAAGATATTAATATATATAAACAAATTAAAAGAAGTAAATAAAAAAACAAATTTAACCGCTATAACTGATGATGAAGAGATAATAGAAAAACATTTTATAGACTCCTTATCTTTGTTATCTGATATTCCATCGGATGCAAAAAAGATTATTGATATTGGAACAGGTCCTGGGTTTCCAGGTTTAGTACTTGCACTTTCAAGACCTGACCTTGACTTTACATTATTAGATTCTGTGGGAAAAAAAATTGATTTTGTTAAAAGTATAGCAAAGGAATTAAATCTTACAAATGTTAAAATTTTTAAACGACGAGCTGAGGATTTTATAAAGCAAGAGAAAGTTAGAGAAAGTTTTGATGTGGGAGTTTGTAGAGCTGTTTCTCAATTAAATGTGATTTTAGAATATATACTTCCATATTTAAAAGATGGAGGAGTATTTTTAGCTCAGAAGATAAGTTATAAACAAGAGGTAAAAGAGGCACAAAATTGTCTAAATATATTGAATTCCAAAATAATTAATACAAAGGATTTTAAATTACCTTTTTCAGGAGATGACAGAGCTATTTTAGTTATTAAAAAAGAGGGAAAAATTAAAGGAAAATATCCTAGACGGACTGGAATTCCAAAAAAGAGACCATTATAAAAGAGGTGGAAAATGAGTGTAATAAGTATTGTAAATCAAAAAGGGGGAGTTGGTAAAACAACTTCATCAGTAAATCTAGCCAGTTATATTTCTAGATTAGGAAAAAAAGTATTATTAGTTGATTTAGATCCACAGGGAAATGCTACTACTGGAATTGGAGTTTCAAAAGCTGATTTGGATATGTCAATTTATGATGTATTATTGGATGGCAAGGATATTAACGATATAATAATAAATGGAAATCACAATGAGGTAGATGTTTTACCTGCAACCATTGATTTAGCAGGTGCTGAGGTAGAGTTAGTGGGAAAAATGTCTAGGGAACATCAGTTAAAAAAGCATTTAGATAGAGTTAAGGAGAAATATGATATAATAATAGTAGATTGTCCACCTTCGTTAGGACTTCTTACTTTAAATGCTTTAACTGCATCTGATTATCTAATTATTCCAATACAGTGTGAATTTTATGCATTAGAAGGATTAACTCAATTATTAAATACCATCAATCTTGTAAAAGATAATTTAAATTCAGACTTAGAAATAGCTGGGATATTACTAACAATGTTTGATAAAAGATTAAATTTATCAGAAGAAGTGAGTAATGATATAAGAGATTATTTTAAGGATAAAGTTTATGAAACTGTGATTCCAAGAAATATAAAATTGAGCGAGGCACCTAGTTATGGAGAGCCAATCGATATTTATAATAAGAATTCTAGAGGATCTAAGGCATATGAAAAATTAGCAAAGGAAGTGATTGAAAGTGGGATCTAAAAAATCAAGACTTGGAAAAGGAATTGGGGCATTGATACAAGAAAATCCAGATGAAACGCATATAAAAAGGTGTGAAATTTCTAAAATAGTTCCAAACGCTGAACAGCCAAGAAAAGAATTTGATTCAAAAAAGATAGATGAACTTTCAAAATCCATAAAAGAAAATGGGATTTTACAACCAATAATAGTAAGAAAAATTAAAGATAATTATGAAATCATTGCAGGCGAAAGAAGATATAGAGCTGCAAAAAAGTTAGGACTAAAAAAAATTGAAATTATAATTAAAGAAGTAGAGAACTCTAAAAGTTTAGAACTGGCTTTAATAGAAAATATTCAAAGAGAGAATTTGAATTCTGTTGAAGAAGCTAAAGCATATAAGGATTTAAAGGAAAAATATAACTATACCCAAAATGAATTAGCTCAAAAAGTTGGGAAAAGCAGAAGTTCAATTACTAATGCAATGAGAATATTAAAACTTCCTCAAGAAGTATTGGATATGTTAACTGCAAATAAAATTAGTTCTGGGCATGCAAGATCTTTATTATCTTTAGAAAATATGGAAAGTCAAATTAAATTAGCAAAGGAAGTTATAAAAAATAACCTAACAGTAAGAGATGTTGAAAAAATAGTAAAAGATCAAAAAGAACCTAAAAAAAATAAAGTGAAACAAAGAGGAAGTTACAAAAAAGCAAAAGAAATAATACATTTAGAGCATAAGATGAGAGATTATTTAGGAACCAAAGTAAAAATAAAAGCAAAGAAAAAAAATACGGGAAAAATTGAAGTAGAATATTATTCACCAGAAGATCTAGAAAGAATTTTAGAGACAATAGGAATAAAAGGATAGGAGCGCTAGATATGAATAATACCAAAAAAGTAAAAGAAGTAATAGCAAAAATTGATGATTTACCTACGCTTCCCACAGTTGTTACAAAACTAATGGAATTAGTGGATAATCCAAATTCCAATGCTAAAGATATAAATGATGTAATTAAAACAGATCAAGCTTTAACAACTAAGGTATTAAAGCTAGTTAATTCTGCTTATTATGCTTTTCCTAGAGCAATAGCAACTGTTACTGATGCAGTAGTAATATTGGGGTTTAATACAGTGAGAAGTTTGGCTTTAAGTGTAACTGTTTGTAAAATGTTTTCTGGAGGAGATGAAGATTTTAGCAGAGAAGACTTATGGGAGCATTCTATAGCTGTTGCATTTGCCAGTAGAATAATAGCGAAAATGGTTGGATTTAAAAACGAAGAGCAGGCGTTTGTAGCAGGCTTACTTCATGATGTAGCTAAAATTATAGAGGATCAAAACATACATGAAGAATTTATAAAAGCAGTTATAGAATCTAGAGAGAAAAAAATCTCTTTAATAGAAACAGAAAAAAAATATATTGGAATGGATCATTCACTTATCGGTAGAAGAGTTGCTGATAAATGGGAATTACCCCATGACATTACCAAGGTAATAGGATATCACCACAGACCAGAGTTTGCAGGGGATGCAGAGCATAAAAAATTGGCATCAATAGTTCATGTTGCAGATGCTATAGTTAAGATAAGAAAAATAGGTCATAGTGGAAATTATGGAAAAGTTTCTTTAGATCAAAATGCAGTTTCTCTATTGAAATTGGCAAAAAAGGATTTAGCAAAGGTAGTCCAAGGATTAATAAAAGAGATGAAAAATGCTTCAGCATTTTTAGAAATAATTAAGGGGTAAAAAATGAAAAAAATAATAATTTTCATATTTATGGTAAGTCAAATTTCTTTAATAGGTTATGAAATAATTGGTAATCCATATGGGACTGACAAAAAAGATTTTCAACATCCGATATCTATTCAAAAAGAAAATGAGAATATATATGTGATGGATTATATTTTGGGAAAAATTGCAATTATGGATGATAATTTTAAAATAATAGATACCATTGAAGGTCTGGAAAATCCCATTGCATTTAAAATAATTGGAAATTATATATATGTATCAGAAAGTAATAATAATAAAATAATAAAAATCAATAAAAAAAACAAGGATAAAACTATAATCGGAAAATACAATATGAGAAGAGATAATTTTAATCACCCTGGAAATATATATGGGTTTGATGATAAAATATTTATTTTTGATGAGTATAATTATAGGATACAAATATTAAACAAGGAAGATTCCCAAGAAAATATAATCCAACTTCCAAAGTTTAAGTATGTATATACTCCTTATTATAAGACTAATTATTCTATGATCAAAAAAGGGGATAGATTTTATGTATTAGATTCATATAATAAAGAAATTTATATAATAAAAGAAAATATAATGAAAGAAAATATAATGAAAGAAAATAAAACAAAATACGAATTACAGGAAAAAGTTAAATTATATAATATTGATTTTCCAAATAAGATATTAAAGAATGATGATAAAATGTATTTATATGATGAAAAAAAAGAAAAAATATATGACTTTACAGTCACAACTACAAAAATACAATTAGACGAAGATGATGAAGAAAATTATTCATTGGAGAGATCATATGAAATTAAGCTAAAATATGACATTTTAAAAGATAATGAAAAAATAAGACAAAACGAAATTATACAATCAAATCAATTATTTATCTTAAATAATACAGTATTTTTTCTTAGAGATAATACAATATTATCTGTTTATCTAAAAACTGGAAGTGAAAAACCCAAAGCAAAACTAGAACGGGAATTAAAAAATATTAAATCTTATGAATATATAAAACCAGTTGATATTTTTGTAGATAAATCTGGTATGCTATATATTTTAGATGAAGAGCTAAATAAAGTTTTAATATTTGATGAAAAGGGGAATTTTGTAAGAAATATTGATAATATTGGAAAAAAACCCACTGGTATTGGCATCGGTAAAAATGGAAATATATATATTGCTTCTTCAAAAGAAAACCAGATAATAAAATATAATAAGCAAGGAATAGTTTTGCGTCGATATGGTGATTACGAAGAGTTTTCAATTTATAAACCATCTTTAAAGAATGAATCTTATGTTAAAAAACTTGAAGAAAATCCTGAATTAATAAGGTATAATTTTGACCTTAGTTTAGATAATGATAATATATACGTTATGGACTCTAAAAATATGGATGTTGATAAATATGATTATTATTTCCAAAAGAAAACTACAATGGGAAAAAAGGCAACCTTAATATCAGTTTTAAAAAAAGAGCTTAAACCAGGAGAATTTGGATGGGATGGATATTTCAAAAATAATTTAACAGATATATTTGTGTACAAAAAGAAGCTTTATGTCATTGATGAATTATATAAGAGAATCAATATATTTGATAATAGTTTATTTAAAAATGGAGAATTCGAAGCTTATTATACTGATGATTTTGGAGATCAATCAATTAAAGGTCTATATATTAATGATGATAAAATTTATATAACTGATTCTAAAAAATTCAGAATTTTGAGATATGATCTGAATTTTGAAAATAAAGAAGAAATATCATTTGTAAACGATGATTTAATGCCTATAAAAATATATGGAAAATATGTGATAGCAGCCAAGGAAACTTTGAATTATAAAAAACAATATTTGGTATTAAATATAGAGGAGTATCTAGATGATAAAGATAAAAAATCTGGAAGTAATAATTGAAAGAAAGAAAATATTAAATAATATTAATATTAATATCAAAGATGGAGAGAAATATGTGATATTAGGACCTTCTGGATCAGGGAAAAGTGTTTTATTAAAAAACATCATAGGCTTAATGAAACCAACAAATGGAGATATATTAATCGATAATAAATCTTCTGTAAATGCCAATAAAAAAGAAATACAGGAAATAAGAAAAAACTGTGGTTTTTTATTTCAACATTCTGCTTTATTTGATTCTATGAATGTCCAGGAAAACTTAGAATTTCCATTGTTACAACATACTAAATTTTCTAAAAAAGAGAGAGAAAAAAAGATAAAAGAAAAACTTGAAACTGTAGGATTAAAAGGAATAGAATTGAAAAAACCGTCTGAGTTGTCTGGTGGGATGCAAAAAAGAGTTGCTCTTGCTCGTAGTATTATTCTAGAGCCTAAGTATATGTTTTATGATGAACCTACCACAGGTTTAGATCCAATAATGGCAAGAGTCATAGATGAGCTTATTAATGATTTAAGTGATAGATTGGGAATTACTTCTGTAATTGTAACTCATAATATGAAATCCGCCTTTTTTGTAGGAGACCGGTTAGGGTTATTATATAATGGAGATATAAAAATAGAGGGAACTAATTCCGAGATGAAAAAACTGGATAATCCATATCTAATTCAATTTATAGAGGGTGAAAGAGAAGGCCCTATGGAACTAAACCGTTTGGAGTGATAATATGAAAGAAAGAAAAGATATAGCTGTGGGAGTTTTTATTATAGTATCAGTAGGCCTTTTAATAGGACTACTGTTTTATTTTGATAAGATACATATTTCAAATAGATATAATATAGTTAAATCTAAATTTAACAGTGTTAATAATTTAGAAATAGGTACTGCTGTTTTATTAGGTGGTGTAAAAATAGGAAAGGTTTCGGATATATATATAAAAGATGATGATGTTATAGTCGAAATGTCAATAAAAAAGAAGATTAAAGTTTATAATAATTCAAGAGTAGTTATTAATTTAAAAGGATTTATAGGAGATGTAAATGTAAATTTATATAACCCAAGAAATAAAGGTAAATTATACAATTCGGAGAAATACTTAAAAGGGGAATCGCCAGTACCATTAACAGATTTAATGGAAAAAGTCGAGAAATCGGTAGAAACGATAGAAAAAATTGGACAGAAATTAAATAATATATCATTTTCTGAAACGGAAAAAACTTTTAAAAATATTAATAACTTAGTAACTAACTTAGACGAGACAGTCGATGAGACAAAAAAAGTAATGAAAACTAGTAATGAAATTATAAATAAAAATAAAAAAAATCTAACAGAATTAACCTCAAAGACTAATAAATTAGTAGACAACTTAAATATACTAATTAATACCAATCAAGAGGATATAAATAAGACAATATCGCTCTTAAAAGATTTTATAAAACTTACTCATGAAACATTAGATAATAATGATGAAGATATCAACGTGATCATAAATAACTTCAAAAAAGTGACAGAAAAATTAAAGGATTTAACTGAGAAATTAGAAACTGATAAAATAGAAAAAATTAATGAAATAGGACCAAGTTTATTAGAGACAGTAGGTGGTTTTAAAGAGATAACCCAAGATATTAAAATAAAATTAAAAGATTTAGATAAAGGGCAGATCAAAAAAGTAATAGAAGACACTGAAAAAGTAACAGAAGATATTCAAAATATTTTAAATAATAAATTAGAAATATCTGGGAAAACTGATATAAATAGTGAAGGTCAAAAAAGTATTGGCTTAGAAATAAATCTTATAAATAATAAGTCAGATAATTTTTTAGATTTAAATTTAACTAAAAATATTGAAAGTTCAGGGTCTTATAAATTAATATTAGGTAAAAATATTAGAAAAAATAAAATTGGAATTGGAGTAAAGAATAATTTATTTGCCTTAGATTATAAATATAAGTTAAATAACTTTTTTGACTTAACTTTTTTGTATACAGATTTAGATAATAATAATTTAAATATAGGAAGTGACTTTAAATTTAAAAATACAAAAGTATATCTAAAATATGATTTGGATGACATATATTTACTAGGTATTAGCTATGAATTTTAGGAAGGTGTAAAATGCGAAGGTTATTGAAAAAATATCGGTGGGTATTTTTATTTATAAGCATTATGATATTAATTGGGATGGGTTCTTTTTATTTTGTTTCAATGAAATTGAATTTAAAAAAATTATCTCAAGATTTAATAAAGAAATATTCAAATTTAAATATTTCCTTTGAAGAAATTAACATCGAAAATATACGAACAATTAAACTTACAAATGTTGTATGGAAAGAAAAAAGCAAGCATAAATTGGTAGAAGCTCAAGATGTCATTGTGGACTTTAGTATATTAAAAATGGGGAAAATATCAAATATAAAAATAAGAAATGCTGTCATAAATTATGATATGTATGAAGACTATAAAAGTAATTTCATAAATGAGTTAACTGCAACTAATAACCAAGATGAAAAAAATAATTCAAACAAAAATTCAGAAGATGGGAATTTTATTGATAAAATAACAATTCTAAATAGCCAATTAAAATTTACTGATTTTTCTCATGAAAAGTTGGTTACAAAAAAGTTAGATAATGTAAATGGATATATTGATTTTAAGAATAAAGATTTAGATATAAAATTTCAGGGAAAAATGAAAGAAGAAATGTATAAAATAGATATTAACTTAAATGATGGAAATCTAGAAAATTTGATACTTGAATTAGAATCTGTAAAAATAAATAATACCCTTATGCAATATACCCCAACTTTAGATTTAATAGATTATAAATCGGGGATAATAGATGTTAAAATAGAGATGAAGAATGGAAACATTTCAGGTATTGGAAGTTTAACCGGCGGAGATATAAAATATATTGATTTTGAAAATAGAATAAAAAAAGTCAATGGAAGTATAAAATTTGGAAGTGATTTTGCCAGTATAAAAGCAAATGGATATGTAAATGGAGAAAATATTAAAACAGATCTAAATTATCAAAACGAAAATTTTAATATAATTTTAAAAACCGATAGAATAGATTTTAATACAGTAAATAATTATAAAATGGTTCAAGAAATGGAACTTCCTATTTCAGGAATTATTAAAAATCCTTTTTTGAAATATAATTCCCAAGAAAATATCTTAGATTTAAAACTAGAAAGTGAAAATTTGGAAATTTTCGATATGAATTTTAAAAACATAACAGGAGATTTTCAAATAAAAGATAAAGATATTAAAATTAATAACTTAGAATTAAAGAATGAAAACTTTTTTGATGCCAATATAAAATTTCAAGGAGATTTCATAAATTCAAATTTATATGGAGATTATTCTATTAAAAGTTTTAATCAAGAAAATATAATTAATCCAATGGATTTCAAAGGAAGTATTGATTATAATTTGGATACTAAAAAGATAAAATTAAATAGTTATAACTCTGATTTCAATTTAAAAGCAAAGTATAACCAAGGAGATGAAACTGGAGTAATAGATTTGGATATTTCTAATTCAAAAAAGATTAGATTTCAAGACTATGAATTTGGTGTGAAAGGTTATGCATACCTAGAATTTGATAAGATGAAGATACAAGATGCAAAATTTAATTCAGTAAAAATATCGAATATTTTATATGGTTATGATTTAAATTTAGATGGCAGTATTAAAGATCAAAAAATAATATTAAAAAAGGGAGAAATTTCAAAGGGAGATACATATGTACATTTAGATGGTAATTATAACTTAGAAACGGGAAAATATACTTCAGAAATTAAACAGGGAGAAATCAACTTAGAGGATATCCCAAAAGAATATTTAAATAAATATGAATTTCTAAAAAAAAATTCAGATAAGGATTTAAATATCCAGGGGGACTTTGAAGGAGTTAAATTGCAAAAAAGTTCCGCCATTATATATTATAATATATCTGAATTTGATCATATAGTAAATTTCAATGATATAAGAGGGAACTTAAACTTTGAATATGAAGATGACATTTTAATTAGTGGAAACAGTCAGATTAGAAATATGCAATATAAGAAACAAAACATTAAAGATGTTGTTTTAGAATTTAGTTATGAAAAGGATGAATTAAGGATATATAAATTTAGAAATAATAGTTTAGGAATTAATGGAATTATAGATATTAACAAAAAAGAATTAGATTTACGTTATAATATTAATAATTATACTTTAAGTGATCTTGTCAACCTTGAAGAGTATAATATAAAGGTAAACTCTATTTCAGGTAGAATCAAAGATTCATTTGATTCGCCCAGGATATCAGGAAATATAGATGGAATTTTAAGACAAAATTTTGGATCTGATATTTCACTAAAGGGAGATATTATTTTTCAAGATAATATTATCTCTTTTGATAAATTTAAATTAAATAATAATGCAATAAACGGTACTGTAAACTTAATAAATGAAGATGTTCGACTAAGAATTAATCTTTTCGAGGACAACTTTTCGAATATTTATGATACGGAAAAATTAGATAATATAAATTTTAGAGTTTTAGGAGAGATAGATCTATGGGGGAAGTTTTCAGATTTAGAGGGAGTAGGAATAATAAAATTAGATAATATTTTTTATAGAGATGTTAATATCCCAGATCTTTCCATTGATTTTAATTATAATAAGGGAAATATTTCTAAAATTCTAGAAACCGGTGTAATTAGTTTTTCAAAATTTTCTTTAAAGGGAGATGAAGATCAAGATTTGTTAGCCGGTAGTGCTTTTTGGAATTTAGAAAATAATGATATCAAACTAAACCTAAGTGATGAAATCAACCTAAAAGAATTGAATTATCCGGACATTTATGGTACAATAAATACAGAGGTTAATTTTCAAAAAAGTAAAGATGAATATGAGTATGACTTTAAAATAAGTAGTAAGAGTTTTGGTTGGGGAGAAATCAAAGTAAAAGATTTAAATTCAGAAATACGCGGTAATAACAAATCCATAAAAATTGAAGAACTAAAAGCTTTTTATAATGATAATAAAATACAAGTAAATGGCGGTATGAATTTAGATCCACTGACTTATGATTTTCAAGTTGATGCTGCCAAAATGGATCTAGAATTATTTTCATTTTTAATTAAAGATTATGGTAAAGATATGGATGGAACTGCTGATATTAATCTAGATATAAATAGCAACAATAGTGAAGGTGAGATTAAAGTATCGAATTTTAAAATATCTTCAATTGATAATAAATTTAAATTGAAAAATTCATATTTTGATTTAAAAATTGATAGAAGTAAAATTATATTAGAAAATTTTTCAGGAGAATTTAACCAGGGGAATTTAACCGGACAAGGAACTATAGACATGGAAATATCTGATTTAGAAGATATTTCATTAACTGATATAGATATAGATATTGCCGATTATAACTTTGATACTGATTTTAAAAAAATAAAATATGATATTGGAAAATACTCTTGGGTGGAAGGAGCTGGTAATTTAAATATAAATTTGAATAAAATAGTAGGAGACATAGAAATTACGAATGGTAACATTAGAGAAATACCAGAGTTTTCAGGGGAAGATGAAGCACCTAAATTAGAACATGACATTAACTTAAACGTTGATATAAACAAGAATGTTTCCATAACATTAGATGATATATTTTCTGTTAAATCAATAGAAACAAATATCGAGGGAAGTGGAACCTTAAAAAATGACGAGGGCTTTTTTAATCTAGTTGGAACAGTTTCTCTAATTGATGGAGTATTGACATGGAATCAAAACGACTTTAATATTGAAAGTGGAGTTATAGTTTTCGATGATCCATATAGAGATATAAAAAACTTAGATCCTTCAATTGCAATATCTGCAAGTACTAATATTGTAAATGAGAGAATTCAAGTAGATCTCACAGGTTATTTAAGAGATGTTGATATTAGATTAAGCTCTGATTCAGGATTAACATATGATCAGATAATATCGTTATTAACTTTCCACAACAAATTAAATGAGACAACTCCAGAGGGGGTTGTAAAAGATTTTTTAGATAACCAAATACGAAATCAAATTTTTAACCCTATTTCTAGAAAAATTGAAGAAATTTTAGGTATTTCTAATTTAACTATAGGTTCTGAATTAATAAAAAGAGATGCTGAAGATAATTTGAATTTTACGCAAGATTTGAGATTAGGATTTCATTTGTCTTTGGAGCAACCAGTATATAAAGATCTTTTATTTATAAATACTGAGGTACAGTTATCTGAAATTGAACCTGGAGAAATTAGTTCATACGATGTAGGAGTAAGGTATAAGATGCCTGGGAATGCAGGAGTTAATTTTGGAGTAAGGAATGATGCTATAAATGAAAGAGTTGAATTGAGATTAGGATTTGAATTTAAAAAGGATTTTTTATATTTGAATGAGTTATATACAAATGAAGAAGTTGAAAATGAATAGATATAAAAAAATAAGATTAAGAAATTAGATAAATTACGAAATAAAATAAAAAAACGGGAGGCAAAAAAGTGAAAAAGATTTTTATAATATTTTTATTAGGTATTTCAGTTATAGGTTTTGCTGAAAATAATGCTTTAGAGATAACAGATGTAATAATTAAAAATCAAAATGAATTGCCAGCAGAATTAATAACAGGGGATATGAATCTCAAAAAAGGAGAAACTTATTCAACCTCAAAAATGACTGAAGATTATAAAAAAATAGTAAAAAGTAAATATATATCTGATGTTAAAATCTATCCAAAGGTTTTAGATGGAAAAATAAATTTAATAATAGAAATAAATGAGGTTTCAAATATTAAAGAATTATTAAAAGAAGATGAAATAATTCCTCTATCAGAAAGAGAAAAAATTGATAAATCTTTAATAATAAAATCTATTGAGATTTATGGAAATGAAGAAATATCAGAAGAAAGAATAAAAAAAGTTATAGATATGAAAATAGGGACTATTTTTTCTAAAACTAAAACTTTAGACGCCAAAGATAAAATACTAGAAATGGGATATTTTAGAGATGTAAATCCTGAAGTTTTAAAATATAAAAGTGGAATTCATATTAAATATAATGTCTTAGAAAATCCAGTAATAAATGATATTAAGATATTAGGGAATACTTTAGTTAATTCTGAAAAATTATTAGAAAATGTTAAAACAGAAAAAGGTTCTGTATATAATATAAAAGTTTTAAGAGAAGATATAGATAGTATTTTAAGTAAATATCGTGATAAAGGCTATATTTTAGCGAGTGTTGGAAATGTTGGATTAGATAATAATTATAATTTGAATATAGAAATTCATGAAGGAATATTAGAAGAGATAAAATTTGAAAAAGTAAAAAAAGATTCTTCAAATAAAAGAGATCTTACTACACAAGGAGAAGGATTAAAAACTGAAAAATATGTTTTAGAAAGAGAAGTGGTTCTCAAAAAAGGAGAACCTGTTACAATGGAAGATATGCAAAAAACTATTCAAAATATATTTAGATTGGGATATTTTAAAGATATTAAGCAAGAATTTGAAAAAAATCCAGAGGACCCAAATAAAGTAACTCTTATATTGAAACTTGACGAACAAAAAAGTGGTTCTATAAGTGGAGGAATTTCCTATGGATCAGTTGTAGGTCTTGTAGGAAATGTAAATATTCAAGATAATAATTTCAGAGGTAAATCTCAAAATTTAAAAGCATCCTTTGAAATATCATCAAAGGATGAGAGAACCTATGAACTAAGTTTTTCTGATCCGTGGATAAAGGGAACTGATCGATTGTCCTTTAGTACAAGTCTTTACAAAAAAGAAATTCAAAATTCAGATGATAGCTATACTGAAAAAACTGGATTAACAGTTTCAGGGGGACGAAATTTAACTGAAAAAATAAGAATAAAATTAGGAACAAAACTTGAAAAAGTAAGAGAATACGATGAGGATGAAAACTTGAAAAATGGAGGAGATTTTAGTATAATTGAAATATATCCTTCCATATATTATGATACACGTAATAATTATCTAAATGCTACAGAGGGAGAATACGCGAGATTAGGTTTAGTTAATGGTCTAAAATTTGGAGGTGATTACTATACAACAATTGAACTAGAATTGAGAAAATATCATGAATTTATAACTGAAGATAATACTTTGACATATAGAATGGTTACAGGAATAGCAAGTAATACTACTCCAGAGTCTCAACAATTTTATGTTGGAGGAGGAAACTCGTTAAGAGGATACGGAAACTATGAGTTTTTAGGAGAAGAGGAGCTATATGTTAATATTGAAAATCGTTATAAACTCAATGATACGATTCAAGTAGTTGGTTTTTTTGACGTGGGACGTTCATGGAAATCCTTTGAAGATTTTTCAAAATTAAAGGATATTAAAAAAAGTTATGGATTTGGAATTCGAGCAAATACACCAATAGGTCCTTTGAGATTCGATTATGGTTGGCCATTGGGAGACAAAGATGAATCAAATGGAAAATTTCATTTTAACATGGGACAATTATTTTAAATTTTAAATAAAATCAAAATAGGAGGAAAGAAATGAGAAAAAGATTAATTTTAGTAATGAGTTTAATTGCAAGTTTAACTATAATGGCAAATGGGGTAGGTTATGTGGATACACAGAAAGTCTTACAAAACTGTAAGGAAACAGAAAGTACTCAAAAGTTTTTAGAAACAAAAAAGGCAGAATTGCAAGAAGAATTAGATTCTGAAAAAACAAAACTAGAAGAAAAGCAAAATGAGTTATCTCAAAAAGATCGAGATTTAACAGATTCTGAAAAACAGGAATTACAAGAAATGCAAGAAAAATTTCAAGTTAAATATCAACAAATGCAACAAAATTTAAATGTACTTCAAGAAACTATGTATGAAAAATTAAGATCGGGTATAGATACGGCTATAAAAGAAGTAGCTAAACAAGAAAAATATGATACTGTATTTGATAAATCAGTTATATATTACGGTGGAGATGATTTAACAAAAGAAGTTATAGACTTCTTAACCGGTTCTGAAAAAATTGAATTAGAGTAGGGGGCTATTAATATGTATAATCTAAGGGAAATCGCTTCTCTTGTTAATGGAAAAATTATAGGAGCTCCTAAGGATAATACTGATATTATAGAAATTCATGAAGGAATATTAGAAGGGATAAAATTTGAAAAAGTAGAAAAAGATTCTAAAAACAAAAGAGATCTTACTACACAAGGAGAAGGATTAAAAACTGAAGAATATGTTTTAGAAAGAGAAGTGGTTCTCAAAAAAGGAGAACCTGTTACAATGGAAGATATGCAAAAAACTATTCAAAATATATTTAGATTGGGATATTTTAAAGATATTAAGCAAGAATTTGAAAAAAATCCAGAGGACCCAAATAAAGTAACTCTTATATTGAAACTTGACGAACAAAAAAGTGGTTCTATAAGTGGAGGAATTTCCTATGGATCAGTTGTAGGTCTTGTAGGAAATGTAAATATTCAAGATAATAATTTCAGAGGTAAATCTCAAAATTTAAAAGCATCCTTTGAAATATCATCAAAGGATGAGAGAACCTATGAACTAAGTTTTTCTGATCCGTGGATAAAGGGAACTGATCGATTGTCCTTTAGTACAAGTCTTTACAAAAAAGAAATTCAAAATTCAGATGATAGCTATACTGAAAAAACTGGATTAACAGTTTCAGGGGGACGAAATTTAACTGAAAAAATAAGAATAAAATTAGGAACAAAACTTGAAAAAGTAAGAGAATACGATGAGGATGAAAACTTGAAAAATGGAGGAGATTTTAGTATAATTGAAATATATCCTTCCATATATTATGATACACGTAATAATTATCTAAATGCTACAGAGGGAGAATACGCGAGATTAGGTTTAGTTAATGGTCTAAAATTTGGAGGTGATTACTATACAACAATTGAACTAGAATTGAGAAAATATCATGAATTTATAACTGAAGATAATACTTTGACATATAGAATGGTTACAGGAATAGCAAGTAATACTACTCCAGAGTCTCAACAATTTTATGTTGGAGGAGGAAACTCGTTAAGAGGATACGGAAACTATGAGTTTTTAGGAGAAGAGGAGCTATATGTTAATATTGAAAATCGTTATAAACTCAATGATACGATTCAAGTAGTTGGTTTTTTTGACGTGGGACGTTCATGGAAATCCTTTGAAGATTTTTCAAAATTAAAGGATATTAAAAAAAGTTATGGATTTGGAATTCGAGCAAATACACCAATAGGTCCTTTGAGATTCGATTATGGTTGGCCATTGGGAGACAAAGATGAATCAAATGGAAAATTTCATTTTAACATGGGACAATTATTTTAAATTTTAAATAAAATCAAAATAGGAGGAAAGAAATGAGAAAAAGATTAATTTTAGTAATGAGTTTAATTGCAAGTTTAACTATAATGGCAAATGGGGTAGGTTATGTGGATACACAGAAAGTCTTACAAAACTGTAAGGAAACAGAAAGTACTCAAAAGTTTTTAGAAACAAAAAAGGCAGAATTGCAAGAAGAATTAGATTCTGAAAAAACAAAACTAGAAGAAAAGCAAAATGAGTTATCTCAAAAAGATCGAGATTTAACAGATTCTGAAAAACAGGAATTACAAGAAATGCAAGAAAAATTTCAAGTTAAATATCAACAAATGCAACAAAATTTAAATGTACTTCAAGAAACTATGTATGAAAAATTAAGATCGGGTATAGATACGGCTATAAAAGAAGTAGCTAAACAAGAAAAATATGATACTGTATTTGATAAATCAGTTATATATTACGGTGGAGATGATTTAACAAAAGAAGTTATAGACTTCTTAACCGGTTCTGAAAAAATTGAATTAGAGTAGGGGGCTATTAATATGTATAATCTAAGGGAAATCGCTTCTCTTGTTAATGGAAAAATTATAGGAGCTCCTAAGGATAATACTGATATTTATGTAGATAAAATATCCTCTTTTGATAAATCAGATGCAAAGGATATAACCTTTGCATCTGATAGAAAATATCTTAATAATTTAGATAAAACTGCGGCAAAAGTTATAATATTAAAGGGCAAGCCAAAACAGATAGGAAATAAGATATTTATTAGTATTGACACAAATCCTAGGAATATTTTGCCAAAATTATTGAAATATTTTAAACCAGAGGAACATAATATTAGTAAACCAATAGAAAAAACAAGTGAAATTGATAAAACTGCTCAGATATCTCCAGGTAGTTATATAGGACATAATGTGAAGATAGGAGAAAATACCAAAATATATCCCAATGTAACTATATTAGAAGGAGTAACTATTGGAAAAAATGTAATAATTTATCCAAATACCACAATAAGAGAATTTTGTGAAATAGGAAATAATGTAATTATTCAACCTGGAGCTATTATAGGATCAGATGGATTTGGATATGTGTCTACTGGTGAGGGTAAACATATAAAAATTGAGCAGATTGGAAAAGTTATTATAGAAGATAATGTTGAAATAGGAGCTAATACTGCCATAGACAGAGGTGCTTTAGGTGATACAATTATTAAGAATGGAACTAAAATTGATAATTTAGTTCATATAGGACACAATGATGAAATAGGAGAAGACTGCTTAATCATAGCGCAAGTTGGAATTTCAGGTAGTGTAAAAGTTGGAAATAATACAATACTTGCAGGTCAAGTAGGTGTTACAGGTCATCTTGAAATAGGAGATAATGTTGTAATTGCAGCTAGATCAGTGGTTAGCAAAAAAGTTGAATCAAATTCAAAAATGTCAGGATATCCATTGCAAGATCACCGAAAAGATTTAAAAACTAAGATATCAATGACTAAAATTCCTGATTTAATAAAACGTGTAAAAAAACTTGAAAAGAGGGTGGAAGAAAATGATGAATAAACTAATTAAAATTTTAATATTTTTTGTAGTATCGTCTTTTTTGTTTGCAGTTCCAGGTACTCCAGGATTTACAGGAATAATTGATTACCCAACAGCTTATAATCTACGAACAAGTAATTATACAGTGACAGGGATGCTTGATCATATAGAAGCTGACAGTGATTTTGGAATTATACTTGAAGGTGGATTTATCCCACAAGTTGAAGCTGGTTTAAAGTTGTCAACAAGTGATAAAGTAATTAATCAGGATTTATTAAAAGCTAATTTTAAATATCAATTTGTTCAGGAAGCTGATAACCCAGCAATGGCAATTGGATTTGTTGAAGCTGATAAAGTTTATGGGTATCTTGTTATGTCCAAGAACTTTAAAAATTTTTTGAATCAAAATATTAATGTCGAAATATCAACAGGTCTAAAATATGATGAAGATGAAGAAACAAATTCTTTTGTAGGCCTTGCTGTTCCAATTTTTGAAAGGGTAAGAATATTAAGTGAATTTTACAGTTATAAAGAAAACGCTACTGAAGTAAGTGAAAATGAAGATCCAGAAAAACGTTATGCATTTAATGTAAGTGGTGAGTTTTATACAACAGATTCAATTCGGACAAAAGTTTTTTGGAGAAAACGAGATGACAGCTTTGGGTTATCAATTAGCTATATAGGAATATATAATTAATTTTAAAATAAGGAGGGAAACCATTAAGAGGATATCAATATTACTCTTTTTTGCAATAGGGTTATTAATTTACTCTTCTAAGGATTCAAATAATACTTACAAGATGAATAATATAACTGTAACTAGTAAGAAGGATGTATTTATTAATAATAACGAAACAATTAAACCAAATAATTATTTTATCAAAGATTTAAATTTAAATGAGTTACCAGTTCATGAAAAAAAAGAAATTTTTATAAATCTTTTATTGCCATCTATTGCAATAAACAGAAAAATTCTAAATGATAAAAAAGAAAAACTAATTAAAATAGATCAAAAAATCAAAAGTAAGCAAGATTTAACAAAAAAAGAAAAACAATTTTTGGAAGAAAATTTAAAAAGATACAATATAAAAAATAAAGATATTAAAGATTTAATAACTAGAATAAATCCACATACTACAAGTATTGCTTTAGGGCAAGCTATAATAGAAACTGGATGGGGAACTTCTAGATTTTTTAGAAAAGCAAATAATGCTTTTGGTTTATGGAGTTATAATGAAAATGAACCTAGAATAAAAGCTAGTGAGACTAGGGGAGACCAAAAAATATATTTGAAAAAATATGACTATCTTTTTGAAAGTGTCGAAGATTATTTTTATAGAATAGCTACGGTAAAGATGTATTCTGATTTTAGACAAAAAAGATTATCTACTGATGATTATAAAATATTAATACCCGAATTAGAATCATATAGTGAATTAAGAATGGAATATGTAAAAAGACTTGAAAGTATAATAAGCTATAATAAATTATATAAATATGATGAATATAAATTGGATATTTAAATTAGATAAAAAGGGCTGTTATGGCCCTTTTTTTATAATATATTTGGCTTAATTAGTGGAGGGAGATAAAATTGGAAATAATAACTAGTCACATACATTTAGATTTGGATGGTTTAGCTTCAATGATTTTGGCTAAAAAGTTACATCCAAATGCAAAATTAGTTTTTTCTGGAAATGTTAATAAAAATGTACGAACTTTTGCAAATTTGTATCAAGATTACTTAAAAATACTTAGAGGGAGAGAGATTGATATAAAAGATATATCTAAAATGATATTAACTGATACCGCTAATATAAGCCGAATAGGAAAATTTAAAAAATATTTTGAAAATGAAAATTATAATGTAGTAGCTTATGATCATCATATAAAAGATAAAGAAAATCTAAAAGGGGAAAATATAATCTTAGAAGAATATGGATCGGCAACAACAGTATTATTAATGGAGTTAATGAAGCAGAAAAAATTAAAATTAAAAGATTATGAAGCTACCTTATGCATGATGGGAATCTATGAAGATACTGGATCTTTATCTTATATAACAACTACTCCAGAGGATATAGATATGGCTGCATATCTTTTGAGGAATAGAGCCGATTTAGAACAAGTTAATAAATATATAACCCATCCTTTGCAAAAAAGGCAAACTGATGTTTTTTTAAAGCTAATGGAAAATGGAGAAATATTCAATTTTTCTGTAGAAGATATTTTTGTTGGAAAATATTATACAGAAGAATTTATAGATGGAATAGATGGAGTAACAAATAAAATAAAAGAAGTAGAAGGAGTAAGTGGAGCATTTGTTCTAATAGGAAATAACGATAAGGCCTCGATTATTGGAAGAAGCAGTTCCATGGGAGTTAGAGTGGATGAAATTATGGAAGAATTTAATGGGGGAGGGCATGTAAATGCTGGGTCGGCCTCTTTGAAAAATATTAACTTTGATGATGTTTATGAGAATTTGAAAATGAAAGTAAAAAAAATAATAAAAATTGGAAAGGCTGCGAAGGATATTATGAGTTCACCTGTAAAATCAGTCTTCCATGATACTTCTTTAAAAGAAGCATATAAAATAATGCTGAGATTTGGTTATAATGGATTACCTATTTTAAACAAAGGAAAACTTATTGGAATTATATCTCGAAGAGATTTAGATAAAGCTATTTCTCATGGGTTTGGAGAATCAGCAGTGGAAATTTATATGAGTTCTAAGGTAATTACTGCAAAACTTTCAACGCCAGTAGAGAGATTAAAACAGCTATTAATTGAAAATGAAATTGGAAGGATCCCTATATTAAATTCTCAAAAAAAACTTGTTGGAATTGTTACTAGAAGTGATATATTAAGGACGTTATATAATCAGCGAAAAAAAAGTACTCAAAAATATAAAATGTTTCATGAAGATGTAAAATCTAAAATAAAAAATCGGATTCCATCTAAAATATATAATATTTTGAAAATAATTGAAAAAACTTCAAAATTGAGACAGGAAAAAGCTTTTTTGGTAGGAGGAATCGTTAGAGATCTATTACTTGATATCGAAAATGATGATATTGATATTGTGATTGAAGGAGATGGAATTGAATTTGCAAAAAAGTTAGGTAAAAGGCTAGATGCAAAGGAAGTGGTAACCCACGAAAAGTTTAAAACTGCAGTAGTAGTTTTAAAAGATAATACCAAGCTTGATATTGCAACATCTAGAGTAGAGTATTACGAGTATCCCACTTCATTACCTAAAGTTGAATTTGGTAATATAAAACAAGATTTATTTAGAAGAGATTTCACAATCAATGCAATGGCCATTGAAATTGATCATTCTAATTTTGGAGAGTTAATTGATTTTTTTAATGGCTATGAAGATTTAAAATCTGGAAAGATAAATGTTTTACATAATTTAAGTTTTATAGAAGATCCAACTCGAATAATAAGAGCTATAAGATTTTCTAATCGTTATGGATTTGAAATAGATGAAGATACAGAAAAATTTATATATGATTGTATTAAAAAAGGTTTTCTAGATGAATTAACTTGGAAGAGGGTAAAATATGAATTCAGGTTAATTTTCAGTGAAAAAAATGTAGAACAAGCGATATATAAATTATTTGAATATGGAGTTTTTAGTGCTATAAATGAAAATATAAGTCTCACTTCTAAATTAAAAAATGATTTAAAAAAATTAGAGGAGAACTTTCAATATATAAAAAAACTAGATGTGAAACAATGGATAATATACTTTTTAATTTTACTAGAAGAATTAAAAAGTAGTGAACTTAAAAAAGTCTTCGAAAAATTTACTTTTTCAAAAAAGTTTATAGATAAATATAATTATGGTAGAAAAAAAAGAGGGAAAATATTCAAAAAATTATCGAAAATAAAAAAGGATTCTGAAATATATGATATATTAAATAATTTCAGTGATGAAGTTTTATTACTATTATTAGTTACATCTAGAGATTACCAAGTAGAAAAAAATATAAGAAGATATATAGATATAATAAGAAATATAAATCCTATTATTACAGGGAATGATCTGATAGAGTTAGGTTATGATCCAGGAGAATATTTTAAAAAGTTACTTAAAAATTTATATTATTATCAACTTGACAATAATATAAATAATAAAAAAAAATTACTAAAAAAGATAAATTCTATAATAAATTAGATATAGACTTGAATAAAATATGTAATTATAGTAAAATGTATTAAAATATCAACACAATATGAATGGAGTGATAAAATGGATAATAAAAAGGAATATTTTGGACAATTTGGTGGAAAATATGTACCTGAAACTTTGATTCCAGCTTTAGATGAGCTAGAAGAAGCCTATAATAAATATAAAAATGATGAAGATTTCCAAAAAGAATTTAAGTACTATTTAAAAGAGTATGTAGGAAGAGAAACACCACTTTATTATGCTGAAAAAATAAGTGAGAAAATTGGAGCAAAAATATATTTAAAAAGAGAAGATTTAAATCACACAGGAGCTCATAAGATAAATAATACTATAGGTCAGATATTACTTGCAAAAAAGATGGGAAAAAAAAGAATAATAGCTGAAACTGGTGCCGGTCAACATGGAGTTGCAACAGCTACTGTAGCAGCTTTGTTTGATATGGAATGCGAAATATTCATGGGAGCAGAAGATATAAAAAGACAATCTTTAAACGTATTTAGAATGAAACTTTTAGGAGCCAAGGTTAATTCCGTAAAGGTAGGTTCGGAAACCTTAAAGGATGCCATGAATGAAGCTATACGAGATTGGGTAACCAATATTGATGAGACTTTTTATATTATCGGAACTGTGGCCGGGCCATATCCATATCCTGAAATGGTTCGGGATTTTCAATCTGTTATAGGAGTTGAAGCAAGAAAACAGATTTTGGAAAAAGAAGGACGACTTCCTGATTATTTACTTGCCTGTATAGGTGGAGGAAGTAATGCTATGGGATTATTTTATCCATTTAAAGATGATAAAGAAGTTAAAATGATTGGTGTTGAGGCTGCGGGATTTGGCCTAGAAACAGGGGAACACTCTGCATCAATTACAGGTGGAACCGTTGGGGTTTTACATGGAAATAAAACTTTTTTGCTACAAGATGAAAATGGTCAAATATTACAGACACACTCTATTTCTGCTGGGTTAGATTATCCCGGAGTAGGACCTGAACACAGTTATTTCCATGAAATTGGACGTGCTAAATATGTTTCAGTTACAGATGATGAGGCAATGGAGGGGTTTAAATTTTTAACAGAAGAAGAAGGAATTATACCGGCTTTAGAAAGCTCACATGCAATAGCATATTTGATGGAGATGAAGAAATTTGTCAAAAAAGATGATATTATCATATTAAATCTATCTGGACGTGGCGATAAAGATATGAACACAGTTGCAGAGACATTGGGGGTAAATTTATGATGACAATAGAAGAAAAATTTAAAGTACTAAAAGAAAAAGACGAAAAAGCATTAATAACATATGTAGCCGGGGGAGATCCAGATTATAAAACAAGCAAAGAGATTATAAAGACTTTAATTGATGCTGGAGCAGATATAGTTGAAATAGGAATTCCATTTTCTGATCCAATGGCAGATGGACCAACAATACAATTAGCAGCAGAAAGATCTTTGAAAAATGGATTTTCATTACGTGATGGATTTGAAATGGTTTCTGAACTAAGAGAAGAGGGAATAGATACACCTTTTATTTTTATGAGTTACTATAATCCCATTTTTGTTTATGGAGTAGAAAAATTTTCCAAAAAAGCAAAAGAAGTTGGATTAAATGGAACAATTATACCAGACCTACCTCCAGAAGCAGCAGAGGAATTTTTAAATTATAAAGGAGATTTAGATAATATATTTTTAATATCTCCAACTATGAATGAAAAGAGATTAAATATTGTGTCAGAAAAATCAAGTGGTTTTGTGTATTTTGTATCTGTATCAGGTGTAACTGGAGCCCGAACAACAGTGAATAAAAAATTATCAAAAATGGTAAAACAGGTACAAGAAAAATCAGGGTTACCTGTTGGAGTTGGTTTTGGTGTTTCCAGCAGAGAGCAAGTTGAAGAGATATCTGAATATGCAGATGCTGTCATTGTAGGAAGTGCAATAGTTAAAAATATAGAAGAAAATATTAAAGATAAAGAGTTAATTAAGAAAAAAATATATAATTTTGTAAAAGAATTAAAAGAGGGAACAAAAAAGAAATAAAACAAAGATAATTTTTAAGAAAGGTGGAATAATGGAAAATACTTATCAAGTTAAACCAGCAAAAAATTTTAACATAGAGGTGGATATACCTGGATCTAAATCTGTTGCAAATAGAGCTCTTATAATTGCAGCTCATGCAAAAGGAGAGACAGTTTTAAAAAATATGTTATTCAGTGATGATACCAAATATATGATGAAAGCATTGGAAAAATTAGGAAACGATGTAAATGCCAATGAAAACACTAAAGAGGTTATTATAAAAGGAAATCAGAAAAAAGAATTTCAAAAAAGTGAGTTATTCTTAGGTAACTCTGGAACTTCCATTAGATTTTTACCTACATATATAGCTACAGGAAAAGGTGAAGTAACTTTAACTGGTATAGAGAGAATGAAAAAGGGAAGACCAATTAAAGACTTAGTAACTGCTCTTTCTCAATTAGATATAAAAACTGAATATCAAGAAAAAGAGGGGTATCCTCCAATTACAGTTTATGCAAATGGAATAAATAAAGGATCAGTTAAAATGCGTGGGGATAAAAGTAGTCAATATGTTACATCTATTTTACTTTCTGCTCCCTATGCAAATGAAGATATAACTATTGAGATAGACGGTGAGATGGTATCAAAACCATATATAGATATTACTACTACAATGATGAAGGATTTTGGAGTTGAGGTAGTTAATGAGGATTATAAAGAGTTTTTTATTAAATCAGGACAAGAATATAAAGGGAGAGAATATGTTGTTGAAGGAGATTGCTCTTCTGCGTCTTACTTTTTTGCAATAGCAGCTGCAACTAATAGTACAGTTAAAGTAAATAATGTCAAAAAAGATGTAATGCAAGGAGATATAAAATTCCTAGAAGTTTTAGAAAAAATGGGTGCTGAGATTGAATATGGAGAAAATCATGTTATAGTAAAAGGTCCTAAAAAACTAAAAGGAGTTACAGTAGATATGCATCATATGTCAGATGTAGCTCAAACTTTAGCAGCAATAGCAATATTTGCTGAAGGGAAAACTGAAATAAAGAATGTATATAATATGAGAATAAAAGAAACGGATAGAATAAAAGCTGTATGTAATGAACTTACGAAATTAGGTGCTAAGGTAACTGAATTGGAAGATGGGTTGATAATAGAACCAGTTGAAAAATATAATGAAGGAGTTTCTATAGATACATATGATGATCACAGAATGGCTATGAGTTTTTCTGTTCCAGGATTATTAATTCCAGGAACGAAAATAAAAGATCCAGGTTGTGTTTCCAAAACTTTTCCAAATTATTTTGATGAATTTGAAAAAATATATAATTAAAATGTATTAAAATTATAAAAACAAAAATATTAAAAGGGAGTGTTCATAGTGGAAGCTATTTATAAAATTTTTATCACTATATTATGTGGTTCAATTTTTTTCTACTATGTTCAACTCCCTTTTTTGTTATTATTATTTATATTTATAACAGGAATTTTTCTATTTTTCATTGATAAATTTACGAGTAATAAAAATGGGGAAATAATAATATTAATTTTATCTTTTTTGACAGTTGGAATGATATATGCTATAAGAATAACCGATGAAAAAATAGATAAAGACAAAATATATAAAGTAAATGCAATTAAGAATGGATCTAAATTTGAGATATTAAAAATAAATAATAAAATCACTCAAAAAAGGATATTTTTTAAGTCTAGAGTAAGGGGAATAAAAAATGGAAAATATAAACTAAATATAAAAATTGATTATTTAAATAAATATGAAAATAATATCACAGTTCGAGGAGAAATTTTAGAGATAAAACCTTCAAAAATAAATAAGTTAAAGAATACAACAAGAGAGAAAATAAAAAAAATATCTGTTCCTTATAGTTATGAATTTTTTTCTTTTTTAAGAGCAATTTTATTAGGAGAACAAGATGGACTTTCTCAAGAACTTTTAGAGGGATTTAGATATACCGGAGCAGCTCACATATTAGTAATATCTGGTTTGCACATAGGCTTAATAATAGGGATAGTAGTTTTTATTTTAGGAAAACTTCCTTTGGGATATAATATGCGATATTTTTTGGCTTTAATTTCAATTACTTTATATGTAGTTATGCTAAATTTTAGTCCTTCTGTTTTTAGAGCTTATATAATGGGGGGAGTATTTTTAATTTCAAAATTATTAAAAGAAGAGCCAAATATAAAAA
Source organism: Fusobacteriota bacterium (assembly GCA_051746725.1). GTDB lineage: Bacteria > Fusobacteriota > Fusobacteriia > Fusobacteriales > JBNJFI01 > JBNJFI01. The sequence continues at coordinate 51,428 of JBNJFI010000001.1, read as the reverse complement.
AAAGTGTTTCGTTGGCAGGAATAATAACTCTTTTAATAAATCCCACGTTAATTTTATCGGTGTCATTTCAACTGTCCTATATGGCTCTATTTGGAATTATTTATATTTATAAATTAGTTGAAATAAAGTCCGATAATAAATTATTGGAAATGCTTATTTTGAGTATATCTATTCAGATAGCTTTGGCACCTATTTTTGTATATTATTTTAATAGTTTACCAATCTTTGTTATGATTATAAATATAATTGCAATACCCTTAGGAGTGTTAGTAGTTGGTGGAGCTTTTATAAGTTTAATTATTGGGTTTTTTTCCATAAAGATATCTATTTTTCTGGGTTTCTTTTTAGAAAAATTATATAATATTCTGAAATTTTATATTATTCAGGCTAAAAATATTCCTTTAATTCAAATAAAGATATATAAATATATTCCTATATATATGTTATTAGTTTTTTATTGTATAATTGGTTATTATATATACCAAAAAGTAATTAAAAAACAAGATATAAATCTAAAAAAAGGATCATTTATTATATTAATTTATATTTTGGTAATAAGTATATTTAATTTTAAATCTTCGCCATCTCAATATAAATTAAATAAAAATTTATATATTAAATCTAATCTCAAAAAAGGGATTTTAATATGGAATAGAAATCTTACTGATAGAGATATCTTAAAATTTAAGAAAAAAGGAATAAACACTTTAGATATTGTATTTGTGAATTATAAGATACCAGATAAATATTTTTCTAAAATTGAGAAAATTTTTGGAGTGAAAAATATTCAGAAAGTCAATCAAAATGAAACAATAAAACTAGAAAATATAAGGATAGAATACTCAAAAAAGGGAAGTGATATTCTTGTAAAATAAAAATAAATATGATATAATAAGAAAGAACTGAAAGGAGTAATTATGAAAAATTTTTGGGAAGAAATAAAAAGAGCTAATAGAGGAATTAGTAAAAATACTATATACATATATTTATTTATCGGTTTAGTCTTAGGTATAATCATATTACAACGAATATTTATAAACCCTCAGATATTGGTAATGATCATAGCCTTATTTGTTGCAGTTATAATTCATGAAGTGGCTCATGGGTATATTGCTTATTTAAATGGTGATCCAACTGCCAAAAATGCCAATAGATTGACTTTAAATCCAAAAAGTCATATAGATCCAATAGGGACTTTGGTGCCGGTTATATTAATATTATCAGGTTCTCCAATTGTGATTGGATGGGCTAAACCTGTGCCAATAAATTCTAAAAGATTTAGAGATAAGAAAAAAGGAATGATTTCTGTTGCGCTGGCTGGAGTAACAACAAATTTAATAGGTTTAATTATAGGAGCAACAGTTTTAAAGTTTTTTCCTAAAGATAGTGTAATTAGAATATTTTCAATGGTACTGCAAAATCAAACTGTAAACCTTTTATCATTATCTAATTTAGTTATATTATTTTTCATATTTTTTATATTTATAAATATGGCTTTGATTATATTTAATTTGATACCAATTCCGCCTTTAGATGGATCTAGAATTATATTTGCTTTGGGAAATAGAAAAGTAAAGAATATTATGAACACAATGGAGAGGTATGGTTTTATAATAATTATCGCATTATTATATTTAGGGTTTTTAGATTTAATAATCAGACCAGCTTTTAATACAGGTTTACAATTAGTATTGAGATATATTGGGTTACAATAATAGAAACTGATAAGATAATAAGGAGTTATATATGAAAAAAATATTAATATTAATTTTAACTTTTAATTTGATAACAATTTTTGTTCAAGGTAAGGAGAAAATAGCAGTATATGGATTTAAAGGTGAAAATAAACAAGTAAATGAAAAAGTTAAAAACATAATAGAAAGAGAATTAATAAATCAAAATAAATTTGACGTATTAAGTAAAAAAACTGTATTTCAGGAAGTTTGGCAAGAAGAGGCCAGCTTAGGAATTGATAAAATAGGGACCGAATTTCAAGGTGTAGATTTTTTATTTAGTGGTGAAGTTCAGGAGATAAAAAATGCATATTCATTTAATTATAAAATAATTAATGTAAGTAATTCAAAAATTATTATAAGTGATTCAGTTGATTTTAAGTATGATAATATAAAATATCTAGGAATATATTTCCAAAAAAAACTTTTGGAAAAGTTTCCTGTAACAGGAAGAATAATTGATAAAGATGGCGGAAAAGTATACATTAATATCGGAAAAGTGTATGGAATTAAAAATGGAAGTATTATAAAGATATTTAGATCAGAAAAAGAAATTTTAGATGAAGAAACTAACGAAATGATTTATTTAGATAAAAAAAATATAGCTGAAGCCAAAGTAGATACTGTGGAAAACAAATATTCAAGTGCAACTATAGATGGAGGAATATTAACTAATATTAAGGTTAAAAAAGATGACTTGATTCAAGTCAAAAGTTTTACGGAATTAGAGATTTCAAATAAAGGTGAAAAGCCCAAAAAATCTGATAAATCATATATAAAAGATATAAAAGGAAAATATCCTATTAAAGTTGGAAAAGTAGAAAAAACAAAGGTAATTCCATCTGGATTATATTCTATTAGTGTTGATTATCTAGAAGAAGCTAGTTTAGATTTTAGAATAGGAATATTAGACTTTTTTGAATTTGGAATTGGTGGAGTTTTTGATGATTTAGATAATAAAAATAATAATGAAATTAATTTTAATATAAAAAGCAGTATTGAAAAGCCATATATAACAACAGGTCTAAAGTATGAATTAGGAACAGAAAAAAATTCACAATTAACTTTGTTAGCAGAAAAAAAAATAAATAAGCTTTCTCTGAATTTAAATGGTATGTATAGTGTTGATTTAAATGATAACGAAGATAGTAACGTGTTTGGATTAGCTATAGAATATCTTCCGAAATTTACAGATCGTTTTGTGCCTGCAGTTGAATACATTAATTATGGAGCTAAGGATGATATCTTAGTTAAATTTGATTTTGAATTGAAAAGATCGCTATGGTTTGGACTTGGAAAAAATATAGGAGAAGAAGGAAATTATTACTTCAGAATAGAAAAAAATGGAATATTTGTAAGATAAAAGTAGAAGGGGGATCCCCTTCTATTTTTTAGAATAAATAAAATCTAGGAGGAAAAATGTTGTTATTGAAGAATGGACTGATTGTAGATCCTGAAAATGATTTACAGGGAAAAATGGATATTTTAATCAAAAAAGGTAAGATCGTAGAAATTTCTGAGAATATAGAAAAAACTAAAGAAATGCAAGAGTATGACTTGGCTGGAAAAGTTATCTTTCCTGGCTTTATTGATATGCATGTTCATTTAAGAGAACCAGGTCAAGAATATAAAGAAACAATAGAAACTGGTTTAAAAGCTGCGTTAGCTGGTGGATTTACAGGGGTTGCTCCTATGCCAAATACAAATCCTATTTGTGATAATCAGGTAATGGTGGAGTATTTAAAAAATAAAGAACGAGATCTTGATTTAGCTAGAATATATCCAATTGGCGCTATAACTAAAGGTGAAAATGGCCATGAATTAGCTGAAATAGGTAAAATGCATACTTCAGGAATAGTTGGGATATCCGACGATGGTGTTCCTGTGGAAAATTCTCTTCTAACAAGAAAGGCTTTTGAATATATAAAAAAATTTGATTTACCTATGATTTCTCATTCAGAAGACAGGAGTCTTTCGAAAAATGGAGTTATGAATGAAGGAGTATATTCTATAAGACTTGGATTAAAGGGAATCCCAAATGAGGCAGAGGCAGTTATAGTATCTCGAGATATATTATTATGTGAATCTAGACAGTCAAGATTGCATATAGCTCATGCTTCTACAAAGGAAAGTTTAAGAATTATTAAAGATGCCAAGGCTAGAGGTGTCGATGTTACAGTGGAAGTTACTCCACATCACTTTTCATTAACAGATAAAGAGGTGTTTGATCAAGGTTATGACACAGGGACAAAGGTAAATCCTCCTCTTAGAGATCAAGAAGATATGGAATATCTGATTGCAAGAATTGAAGATGGAACAGTTGATATAATATCAACAGATCATGCACCACACAGCAAGGTAGATAAAGTAGTTGATTATGATGCAGCTCCATTTGGTATATCAGGATTAGAAACAGCTGTTGGACTTGTTTCCGATGAATTAGTTAATAATGATGTAATTGATTTAAAACGAATGGCTGAATTATTGAGTATAAATCCTAGAAAAATATTTAGAATTAAAGATAAAGGAATAAAAGAAGGTAAAATTGCTGATTTAAGTATAGTTGATTTCAAAAAAGAATGGACAGTCAATAGTGATGAGTTTTATTCAAAGGGAAAAAATACTCCTTTTAATGGAAAAACTCTAAGAGGAAAACCTTATATGACTGTTGTTAACGGAGAAGTTAAGATGATAGATGGGAAGTTAATATAAATGTTTCTATGGACATTAAATATATTAGGAACAATAGCTTTTGCTGTGGCTGGTTCTTTAAAAGGATTAAAATATAAGCTAGATATATTAGGAGTTATAATATTAGGAATAATAACAGCAGTTGGTGGTGGGATATGTAGAGATGTCTTAATAAATAAAATTCCAGTAGTTTTTATAGAAAAAGAGACTATATTTGTTGCGATTATAACAGCTTTTTTGACATATACTTTCGGTTATCACATTAAAGATTTTTCAAAGGTTATAAAAATATTTGATGCGCTTGGATTAGCTGTATTTGCAGTTGTTGGTGCTCAAGTAGCAATGGATTTCAGTTTAAATATAGTTGGAGTGGTATTTTTATCAACTATAACGGCTACTTTTGGAGGAATGTTTCGAGATATATTGGTAAATGAAATTCCGTTTATTTTAAAAGAAGAAGTATATGCTACGTTTTGCATTATAGGGGCTATAATATATTTTTATATGGATCTATATATACCGATTGATAAATTAGAAACAAGTTATTTTGTGTTAGCGTTTATATTTATAGGACGCTTAATATCTTTAAAATATGATTTACATATGCCTAGAAAAGATAATTTACAATTAAAATAAATGATAAATATATCATAAATTAATTAAATAAATTTATAAAATAAAATATAGGAGGTTTTAATGAAAGCAATATTATATTTAGAAGACGGTACGTATTTTTATGGAGAGAATTTTGGTGCCCAGGGAGAAGTTACAGGAGAAGTAGTTTTTAATACTTCTATGACAGGATATCAAGAAATATTAACAGATCCATCTTATACAGGTCAGATGGTGACAATGACTTATCCCGAGATAGGAAACTATGGTGTAAATGAAGAGGATGTGGAATCGGATAAAGTTCAGGTATCTGCTTTTATTGTAAAAAACTATAATGAGGAATATTTTAATTTTAGAGCTCAAAAAAGTTTAGGAAAGTATTTAAAGGAAAATAATATCATTGGAATTGAAAATATTGATACTAGATCTTTAACAAAAAAGATCAGAGAAGAAGGGTCTATGAATGGAATAATATCTACTGAAGAGTTTGATTTAGAAATTTTAGACAAAAAAGTAAAAGAAGCTCCTGATATGGAGGGAATGAACTTAGTAGATACGGTTACCACTAAAGAGGTATATAAATGGAATAAACTTGATAACAAAAAAGAATATAATGTTGTTGTTTATGATTATGGTGTTAAGTTTAATATCTTGAGAATTTTAGAAGATTTAAAATGTGATTTAACAGTTGTACCTTCTGATTATCCAGCTGAAAAAGTTTTAGATATGGATCCAGATGGTATTTTCTTATCAAATGGACCTGGAGATCCTGCTGCAGTTGATTATGCAATTGAAAACATCAAAAAATTAAAAAATAAAAAACCTATATTTGGTATATGTCTAGGACATCAACTGGCTGCTTTGAGTTTAGGGGGGAAAACATATAAAATGAAATTTGGGCATAGAGGAGCCAATCAATCTGTAATAGATATGGATACCAAAAAAGTTGATATCACTTCTCAAAATCATGGTTTTGCAGTGGATATGGATTCTCTAGAGGGGATGGACTTAAAATATATAAATTTAAATGATAATTCTTCTGAAGGAATGGTTGGAAAAGATATATTAACTGTACAACATCATCCAGAAGCTTCTCCTGGACCGCATGATAGTTTTCATATATTTAATGATTTTATAAAAATGATGGAGATGAATAAAAATGGAAAAAAAGAAAGTTCTAATAGTTGATAGTTTAAAGGCCACAAATAAATTATATGAACAGATATTAAAATCAGAAGGCTTTGATGTTAAAATAAAAGAAAGAGGAGGAGAGGTAATACCTCTCCTTCGAAAAGAATCGGGATTTGACTTGATAATATTAAACCTTGAACTCCCAGATATTACTGGATTGGAAGTTTTAAGAAGAGTTAGAAATATTGACAAGGAGATCCCTTTTTTGGTTATGTCTACCAGTGAAAATAAAGAAAACATATTAAAGTCAACTAAATTTAATATTAGTGGATGTCTTATTAAACCAATAAATATAAAAACCTTTAAAACGAGAGTAAAATCATTTTTAGATGAAGAAAAAAAAGAAAAACCTGTTGATAAATCAAAAAAAGTATTAGATGATCTAGCAAGTCAAAAGATTGATCCTTCAATGGATCCTCAAAAAAAAGAACTAAAAAAATTATTGATTAATGTTGCTAAAAAATATCAAAAGATAGAATTAAGAAAACTCCAAAAAAATATAAAAGAAAAAAGTTTATGGAAAAAAAATGTTGCTTGTCCAATATGTGGTTTAGAATTTATTACTCAAAACTATAGAAGTAAGTCTTTACCAATTAAGAAAAAAGATTCTGATTTTCACGAATGGTACGAAGGATTAAATCCATTGATATACGATATGTGGACTTGTCCTAGATGTCTGTATTCTTCTAAAAAAGAAGATTTTTCCAACTTAAATGAAAAAGAAATAGAAAAAATATTATCTGGAAAAGATAAGAGAAAAAACTTAGCAGGTAATCTTAACTTTTTTGATGAAAGAAACTATGAATTAGCATTAATGGCATATAAATTAGCAATAATTATTTACCAAGAGAGAAATTTTTCTTCTGCATTTTTGGGAAGTTTAAACTTAAAGGCAGCTTGGTTAGCAAGAGAAAACTCCGAAACTGAAACTGAACTTTTTTATCTAGAAAAAACCATTGAATATTATGAGGAAGCTTTGTCAACTGGAGAAAAAATTAGCGGTAAATTAACTGAAACTGGCCTGATTTATTTATTAGGTGAATTATATAGAAGAATTGGAAAACTAGATAAAGCTGGAAAATATTTAATAAAAGCAAAACAGGATGCAAATCAAAATGAACGATATATTAAAAAATTGGCAATTGAACAATTAGAAAAAGTTAAAAAACAAAAAGAGGGAACAAATGAAAACAATAAAACACGAGGCTAAAATAATTCATGAAATAAAAAAATCTAAATTTATAGGATATATTAAGCCAATTTCTTCAAAACAGGAGGCTGAAGACTTTATAGAAAAAATAAATTCTAAGAATCCTGATGCTTCTCATAATGTATATGCATATAAAGTCACCGAAGATAATCGTGAGTATTTTAAATTTTCCGATGATGGTGAACCACAAAACACAGCTGGGAAACCAGTGGCAGAATTAATTAATATAATGGATTTGACAAATATTGTAATCGTAATAAGCAGATATTTTGGTGGTATAAAATTAGGAGCTGGTGGACTTATTAGGCATTATTCAAAAGCAGGTAAATTGGCTATCAAAAAAGGGGATATAATTGAGTATATAAAAAAAAGAGAAATAGTATTAGACTTTGGTTATGAAATGGTTGATATCGTTGATAATATATTAACTAAATCTGAACAAACAGAAATATTAGATAAAGATTATAAAGCTAACGTAACTTATAGGATAAAAACTGGAAATAAAGTTATAAATGAACTCAAACAAAAAAGAGGAATAATTTTAGTTTCTAATTAATTTATGAGGAATTAGAATAAAAAAGGAGATTATACATGAATAAAAAAATAAATCCAGATAATTTCACTAAAACTGTAGGTGCTTACTCTCATGGAATAAAAGTTCCATTGGGAGAAAAAAGTATGATATTTTTAACAGGTCAAATAGCAATGGATAAAAATGGAGATGCCGTTGCGCCTGATGATATAAAAGAGCAAACGGTTTTTATATTTAAAAATATAAAAAGATTACTTAAAGAGGCAGGGGCTAATCTAAAAGACATCGTAAAAATTCAGATTTTCTTAATTGATATGGATGATTTTAGTAAAATAACACCGATTAGAGACAAATATCTTTCAGAAGCTAGACCTGTGAGTACTTTGGTCGAAGTGAGTGGGTTAGTCAAAAAAGGGTGTCATATTGAGATTGAGGCAACTGCGATTATTGATAATTAAATCATATGAATTTTTAAGGGGGGATAAGGTGGATTTAAAAGAGGCTTATAAAATATACTTGGAAATATCTAAAAATATCAAAAAAGTTATTATAGGGAAAGATGAGGTAATAGAAAAATTTTTAGCCGCCTTTTTTGGAGGAGGCCATATTTTATTAGAAGATATTCCAGGTACAGGAAAAACAACGTTAGCTAAAACATTATCCAAATCCATTGATTGTAATTTTAATCGAATCCAATTTACACCAGATTTATTACCATCAGATATATTAGGAGTATCTATATTTAATCAAAAAAATGGAGAGTTTTATTTTAGAAAAGGACCAATATTTACTAATATATTATTAGCAGATGAGATAAATAGAGCTAGTCCAAGAACTCAATCCGCTCTTTTAGAATCGATGGAAGAAAGTCAGGTAAGTACAGAAGGAAAAAAGAGAAATTTGAGTTCTCCTTTTTTTGTAATTGCAACACAAAATCCAATAGAATACCACGGAACCTATCCATTACCAGAAGCTCAGATGGATAGATTTATGGTTCAATTATCTTTAGGTTATGTATCTAAAGAAAGAGAGGTATCTATTTTAAAAGATCAAATAGATCACCACCCTCTCAAGGATATAAAATCTGTAGTAAATGGAGAAGATATACTTAGAACTAGAAATTTTGTACATACAATACGAATAAGCGAAGAATTGATGTATTATATAGTAGAGATAGTATCTGCAACTAGAGAAGCCGAACATGTGGCTTTAGGGGCTAGCCCTAGAGCTTCAATAGCACTTCTTAGAATGTCACAGGCTTTAGCTTTAATTAATAATATGGACTTTGTTATACCGGAACATATTCAAAGTGTTGTAAAAGCTACATTGAGTCATAGGATTATGCTAGATTCACAGGCGAAATTCAATGGAATAACCGCTGAAAAGGTATTAAAAAAGATTGTTGAAAATATAGAGGTACCAGTATGATAGAAATACAAAAAAAAATAAAATATAAAAAATATAAATTAAAATACTTTTTTGTAAAGTGGTTTAATAGTAAAGTGACACCATATGGAAAGGGAGCTTTGGTTTCACTTTTTTTAGCTTTTATATTTGGAATTTATGTCTCTAAGACGTTAATTTATCAAATTTTTATAATTTTAGGATTATTTATAATAATTGCATTTTTTTTTGTTATATATTTCCGACCTAAACTAAAACTAAAAAGACAATTGCCTAAATATTGCAGTGTTGGGAAAAAAATGTATTATAATATTGAAATTAAAAATACAGGTAATAAAGTGGAAAAAGGTCTCTACTTAAAAGAGGTTATTCCGCCGCCGTTTCCTACTTTTGAGGAATTTAAATATATCTGTTCAAAGAAACATTGGTTTAGTATTAAATTATATTATCGAATTTGGAAAAGATTCATCGAGAAAAATCAAAAAATTAATATAAAAATTCAAAAAATTCCCGAGATACATCCTGGAGAAAAAAAGGATATCGAAGTATCTTTTTTGCCTCTAAAGAGAGGGCATATATATTTTAGAGGGATAAATATAATCAAAAGAGATCCTTTTTCTTTATTTCAAACAGATAGATTTTTAAAAGTTACTGATAATATAATTTGCTTACCTAAAATTTATAATCTTAATATACCTTTGATATCCAGTGAGAGGAAATATAATCAAGGCGGAATAATTTCTGCTTCTAAAGTAGGGAATTCTGAAGAATTTTTATCTTTGAGAGATTATTATCCAGGGGATCCAGTTAAAAACATCCATTGGAAATCTTACTCGAAGACTCAAAAACCAGTGGTAAAAGAGTTTAACGATGAGTTTTTTTCTCGATATGGTCTCGTATTAGATACTTTTTTGAAAACAGGATCACCAGTTTTAGAAGAAGCTATATCTTTAGGTGCGTCAATTATAGGAGGATTAGAGTTAGAAGATTCCCTAATAGATTTGATATTTATTTGTCAAAAAAGATATATATTTACAAGTGGCCGAGGTCTTACTAACCAAGATAAGATGCTGGAAATATTAGCTTCTGTTGAACATTGTGGGAAATCAAAAGTTACAGATTTAGAAAAATTAGTAGAATCAGAGTTAGATTTATTAAGTAGTCTTATAATAATCTTAGTAGATATGGATAAAACGAGAAAAAGCTTGATAAATAAGCTGATTATAAATGAAATTGATATAAAAATAATCTTAATATGTACTAACAAGAAAAAAACCAAGGAGTATCTTAACAAATTAGAAGTAACTTTTAAAGTAACTTTAATCGAAATAGGAGAATTAGAATCCAAATGCAAAAAAGGGGAAAAAATTGATATATTTTGATATATTATAATAGATTGGAGATAAGATATAATGAAAAAATCTAATTTTTTATTGGGAGCTTCTTTAATATTTTGGGGTGCTGTTTCAGGAGAGCTTTTACTTGGAATAGGTTTAGGTTTATTAATGGAAGCATCGTATTATCTGACAAAAAAGGTAGAATTTTCAAAGGATGATTTTTTTAAAATATCTGATCTTAATTCTATAATTTTTCTTGCTTCAATTATGATAATATATTTCAATGTTGAAACTAAGGAGATCTTATTTACATTGGGAAAGTGGATGCCATTAATATTTTCATTGATTATGTTAGCACAATTGTATAGCACTTCGGATAAGATAATTATTGGAACTAAACTAGGAAAAAAATATAAACACCATCCAATGGATCTAAGATTGCCATATTTGATGATAACGCTATTTTCTACAGCGGTTGTTAATAGTGATTTTAAATATTATTTTATGATTCTTTTTATTCTAATAACTTGGAGTTTATTTTTAATATCAAATGATAGATATTCAAAAAAGGTAAAAATTCTATTAGTTATAATTATTTTTTTTGGGTCTAATTATTTACAAAACTCCACTGAAAAATTTTCTGAATATATTAAATATTCGATATTAAAAAAATATAGAAGAAATTGGATTGCGAAAATTATAAAAAGTAGAATGAAACAAGGTTCGTATGGAGAAATGACTTCTATAGGTGAATTAGGAGAATTAAAATTATCAGGTGAAATATTAATGAGGGTTAAGTCTGTGGACTATAAAAATAAAAACATACCTAGGCTACTACGAGATAATATATATAATTTGTTTACTCCTCCTAATTGGCATAAACAAAATAAGAAATTTGAAGTAGCCGATTTAGATGATAAGGATAATTGGGTTCTAAATAATTTTAAACCTAAGAAATTATCTCTTTTAGAAGTGGATCAAAAGATAAAAAATGATCGTGCATTACTTTCATTGCCGAAGGGAAGTTATCGTGCTAAAAATTTAAACGGCTATCTAGAAACAGATAAATATAGAGCTTTTAGAATTTCAGAAACCGGAGGTCAAATTAATTATAGAGTTTCATTTGATTCTAGGCAAAGGTATAACTTTAAAGTAGAAAGAGGAGATTTACAAATACCCTCTCAAGAAAAAGAAGCGCTTTCTAAAGTGGCAGATAAGTTAGATTTATATGATAAAAATGAAAATGAAATATTAAAAACATTAATTCGATATTTTGATAAAAACTTTGAATATAGTCTCAAAATTCAAAATACTAGAAGATCTAAATCGTATTTAAAAGAATTTTTATTGGAACATAAATCAGGGCATTGCGAGTATTTTGCAACTGCTACGGTATTATTACTGCGAGAAGCAGGAATTCCATCTAGATATATAACTGGTTTTGTGGTTGAAGAAAAAAGCAAATATGATGATAATTATATAATTAGAGAAAGACATGGACATTCGTGGACTTTGGCTTATATTAATAATGATTGGATTGAAATAGACACGACACCAGGTAATTGGCTTTCTGAAGATGAAGAGGGAGCATCTAGATTTGAAGAGGTAAGTGACTTTTTTGACAGTTTAACTTATAAAATTAGGATGTTTTTAAAAGAAAATGATGAAAACGTAAATTTATATTTAACAATCATAACCTCTCTGTTATTAGCGATTATGATATTAAGAATATATTTACGACAAAGAAAAAAATTAAAAGATATTGGGAAAAATAAGTACCAAAGAAAAAAATTTAAGACAATAGAATCAGATATAAATCTTATAAAAACAGAACTAAAAAAATTTGATATTCCTAAGTTAGATCATGAAACATTAAATATGTGGATAAATAGGATAATTATTATCAAAAAAGATTCCAATGAAAATAAAAACATAATATCAGAGCTAGAAAATTTAGAAGAAATCATAAAATTATACACAAAGATTCGCTTTGATTTTAAACATACTAAAGATAAAGATCTGCTTATATTAAATAAAAAAATAAATAAATGGTTATTTACACACAAAAATAAAATGGATTTAAATTAATATAAATATAAGGATATACTCATTATATCCTTATATTTATAACTGATTTTAATGAAAACCTAAATCTGCTGGATTTATATCTCCAGAAACATGTTCGATAATTCCATCTCTTTTTTCAAATTTTTTCCTTAATTTTTTAACTCGTTCAGATAATTTAACAGTATCATCTGCAACTTTTTCTTTTTTTATATAACCGTTAGACCAATAATCTATAACTAACTTACTATCTCCAAAGATCCTCTTTTGGTCTGTTTTTAAAGCTAATTTTAATGCAATATACATACCTAAAAGCTCTCCATAGTTATTAGTAGACCCCTTTTTTGTCAAATAATTTCCGTACTCATTAACTTTATCTTTTGGAACAATTTTATCAACAAGACTATTCCCTTTTTTGTCAGTGACTCTAACTTCTACACCTATTCCACGACCTGTACCTGCATCAAAATATATTCCATCCTTTAATTTTTCTTGCAACATCTCCTTTGTTTCATAAATAGCACCATTATCTAACCAATCTTGAGCTTCTTTTTGGGTTTTAAATGATTTATACCGGACTTTCCCTTTTTTGATAATACTTTGACATTTCTTCCAACTTCTAGTTATTCCAGATTTATTATCATCGGATCTGTAATAGGCATAATACTTATTCTTTTTATCTTCATAGATAGCACCATTATCTAACCAATCTTGAGCTTCGTCTTTAGTTTTAAATCCTTTATATCTAGCTTTTTGATTTTTTATAATTTCTTGGCATTGAGGCCAACTTTTAGTTATCCCTGAAATTTTGGGTTTAACTAAATAATACGCATAAAATTTATTTTTTGCCATAATATAAGCTCCTTTACAATGAATTTATGTTTATTATACATGATTTAATATAATTTTACAATTTTTATACTAAAAAGATTAATAAAGGTTTTAAAAAGCATTTTTTAATTACCGTTTTATGGAATTTTTTATTTAGAAACACAGTTAGTTAGACTAAATACTAAAAAAAGTTGATAAATACAATATTAAATAGTATAATTAAAAAAAGAACTAATTTGATAAAAAGTCAAATCGAGGAGGATGAAAGAAATGAAACCGAGAATAAAAATTATTTTAAAAATCACATTGACATATCTGATACTAAGTATTCTATGGATATTATTTTCTGATAGATTGGCAGCACTTATGGCTAGAACCCCTGAACAATTAAGTATAATACAAACGTATAAAGGGATCTTTTTTGTGTTTATTTCTGCACTTATAATTGCAATTATGATAGATAATGAAGAAATAAAACAGGAGAAAATTTTAGAAGAATTAGAATATGCAAAAGATAAGGCAATAAAAGCAAATAAAGCTAAGAGCCAATTTTTAGCAAATATGAGTCACGAGATAAGAACCCCTATGAATGGTGTAATTGGAACCTCTGAGTTATTATCTATGACTGATTTAAATAAAGAGCAGGAGAGCCTTTTAGATGATATGAGAATAAGCGCAGATAATCTTTTAGCTGTTATAAATGATATATTAGATATTTCTAAAATAGAAGCTGGAAGGTTAGAATTGGATGAATCAGAATTTAATTTAGAAGATATAATTAATAATGTGCTGGATATGCTATCATATAATGCACACAAAAAAGGTCTAGAAGTAATATATTATTCCGATAAAGATCTACCCAAAATAGTGAGAGGAGATGAGAGTAAAATAAGGCAAGTCTTAATAAACTTAATAAGTAATGCTATTAAATATACAGAAACAGGCAATATATATTTTGAGGTTAAATATGAAAAAGTGACCAATGATAAAGTCAAATTAAACTTTTCAATAAAAGACACTGGAATTGGGATATCAGAGTCTAAAAAAGATAAGATATTTAAGCCATTTATACAGGGAGATCTAAGCTATACAAAAAAATATCAAGGTACAGGACTAGGACTTTCTATATCTAAAGAGTTGGTAAAGTTAATGGGAGGAGAAATTGGATTTACAAGCGAAGAAGATTTAGGGTCGGAGTTTTATTTTTCAATAGAGCTAGGGAAGGTTTTGGGCAAAAAAGTAAAAAAAGTAGATATTAAAGAACAGGATATCTCCGTATTATTAGTAGATGATAATAATTTAAATAGAAAAATTGCAAAAAAGATGTTAAAAGAACATGGATTTACTGTAACACTGGCAGATTGCGGAAAAGTAGCTATAAATAAACTAAAAAATGGTTTAGAAGTGGATCTAATATTATTAGATGTAAATATGCCAGAAATGGATGGAGTATCTGTTGTAAAAGCTATAAGGAATGAGTTGCAATCCAGATTAGTAACTATTTTATTATTTACTTCTGTTGATATTCATAAGAAAATAAATAATATAAATGAAATTGGAGTCCAGGGGTATCTAATGAAACCCATTAAACGAAATAAACTTCTAGAAGAAATTGAGAAGGTGCTTTCTGAAAAAATAGAAGCTAATATTAATCAAATACAAAATGAAGAAAAAAAGATTAACGGTTTAAAAGATAATGAGTTTAAAAATATTAAAACTATATTAATTGCAGATGACAATAAAGTGAGTTTGAAATTAATGAAGAGAATAACTAATCAGTTAGAAAGTATAAAAGGAATTTTTGCTAAAGATGGTCAGGAAGCTATTGAGTTATACAAAAAAGAAAATCCAGATATGATTTTTATGGATATTCAAATGCCTGTAATAAATGGGATAGAAGCTTTTAAAAAAATTCGAAACTATTCAAAGGCAAAGGGGCTAAATATGCCTATTACAATAGCTATAACTGCTTATGCATTAGAAGAAGATAAAGAAAAATTTTTAAATATAGGGATGGATGAATATTTATCTAAACCCTTTAGTGTTAAAGATGTTAAAAAGTTAATAAAAAAATTTGATGTTATTAATAATTAACGCAAAAAAACAAATATAAAACGAAAGATAAAAGATATAAAAATAAAAGATATAAAATAAAGGATATAAAATAAAGGATAAAAAGGATTTTAAGTGGATATATAAATAAAAAATAAAAGTGATAGAGCTATAAAATTAATTACTAAGGGTGAATACATATTTCACTAATAAAATAACTGATGCTTTTTAAAAGTAAAAGCTAGCGAGGTGATGGATGTTCTATGGAAGAGATTAAAAAAAATAGAAAGTTAATATCAATATTAAAAGATATTAAAAAAGACGGTGGAATCGGATATATAGTTGGAGGTTATGTTAGGGATAAAATATTGGGAAGAAAGAGTAAAGATATAGATATAGAAGTATTTAATATAAAAGGGAATAAGTTACATAAAATATTAGATAAATATGGTTATTCAAAAAAGGTGGGGAAATCTTATAATATATACTTATTTAAAGGAATTGAATTTTCTTTACCTCAAAAAAGAAAAGGAGAAAAATTAATTTCTTCTCCTTATATGGATGAAAAAGAAGCATGTCGTCGTAGAGATTTGACTATTAATTCAATGATGTATGATCCTATAGATGATAAGTTAGTAGACTTTTTTGGAGGAAAAAATGATATAAAAAAAAAGAGAATATCTTATGTATCAAGAGATACATTTATACAAGATCCTCTTAGAATATTTAGGGTAGCTCAGTTCAAAGCCAGATTAAATTTTAAAGTTACTAAAAAAACAGAGAAAGTTTGTATAGAGATATTAGATAAAATAGATAAGATAGCAAAGGAAAGAATTTTTCTTGAAATAGAAAAAATACTTCTAAAAGCTAAAAATCCATCTTTAGCATTTTATTGGATGAAAAGAATTGGTCTGTTAAAAAAATATTTCCCAGAACTAGATAATCTAGAAAATATTGAACAAGGAAAAAGATATCATCCCGAGGGAAATGTTTTTATACATACTATGATGACATTAGATGTATTACCAATAAAGGATAGGACAATTGAAATAATGCTGGCGCTTTTATATCATGATATAGGAAAAGGTGAAGTGGAAAACAAAAAAGAGGGAAACAGAATACATTTTTATGGACATGCTTTAAAAGGGGCAAATATAGTAAGACAGTATTTAAAAAAAATAACTAATAATAAAGACTTGATTAAAAAAGTAGAAAAACTTATTAAATTTCATGATTATCCTTTAAATATGATAGAGAGCGTATCAAAAAAGGCGGTTAGAAAATTAGCTTCTAAAGTAGATATGGAAGACATTTTAAAAGTTCATAAAGCAGATATGCTAGGTAAAGGAGGAGATACAAAAACGATATCTCATATTAAAGAAATCAAAAAGATATATAATGAAATCAAAGATGAAGTTGAACCTATTATAAAAGGTAAGGATCTTATAAAATATGGCTTAAAACCCGGTCCACATTTCGGAAAGATTTTAGATGAACTTTATGAAGCTCAACTTGAAGAAAAATTTCTTACTTATGAAGATGGAATTAAATACTTGAGAAAAAATTATAAACAGAAATAATAGGAGGTTAAATTATGAATCAGATTAAGAATAAATGGAAAATAATAAAAGACATGGGAAAGAAAAATTTTATACTATATAGAGTTATATTACAAAGAATGATAATGCTTGGGATTATATTATCTGTTTTAAGTGGGATATTTAGTTTTGGAACTGGTTTTTTAGAACGAGAATCTTTTTATTTAAAAACTTTAATTGTTCTTGTAGTATATGCATTTCTAGGGGTATTAATCGGGAATATGGAATGGAATTTTTATAAAGTAGTAAATGATGATGAGGCAACAGAAGAAGTGATAAAGAAATATTATTCTCGTGTTCATGGTATTCTTAGCTTTGGTTTGCCATTGTGGTTTGTTAATGCAGTTTTTGATTATAAATCATTTATAGGGAATCTTATATCCTTAGTTATTTGGGTAATAGTGGGATATATATATGGAGTTTGGACTTACAAAAAAGTTTTAAAAGATTCTAAGTAAAATATAATTTTATTCTAATATTATATGGTTAGAACACAAAAAGTTCGAATTTCAGATTTATTAGAAAAATTCTTCGTGATAAAATCTTACGCCCCCACCTCAGTCCTACCCCTAGCAGGGGAGGAAGTCAAGAAGTCTCCCCTTGCGAGTGGGGAGATTTAGAGGGGGGCATAAACCAGGAAGCTTTCTTATCTTCAGAAAAACAAAAAATTCTGAAAATACCTTTTTGTGGTTGAACCATTATATTAAAAAATGTAAAATTAATCATTTGAATATTAAAATCTAATCTTTAATTGATAAAATAAGGCCTTTATGATATAATTAAACTTAAAATAAGGGGAAAAAATCATGAATAAAAGAAAAAAATACATAAGATATGGAGAAATAATATTTTATATAAGTAAAATACTTTCGAAAACAATAAGTTGGAAATATAAAATAGATCCTGATTTCAAAAAAGATGAAGTTTATAATGTAGGATTTTGGCATGATACAATTATAATTCAGATGATTAATGTGATAAAAAAATGTCATAAAACATTAAATATGGTAAGCCCTTCATATGATGGAGAAATCATTGCAACTCCACTTAAAAAATATGGATATGAAGTAATAAGAGGATCTTCAAATGAAGGAGGAGCTAAGAGCTTAATTCGTATAATACGAGAAATAAAAAAAAGAAAAATAAGTGGAGGGTTTGCTGTTGATGGACCTACCGGGCCTAGACATAAAGTGAAACCTGGAATTATATATGTAGCAAAGAAAACTCAAAAGAAAATTGTTCCTCTAGGAGGAGCTTTTTCCAAAAAATGGGTAATAGAAAAATCATGGGATAAATTACAAATACCTAAACCATTTAGTAAAGGAATCTTTATGGTAGGCAAACCATTTTTAGTTCCAAAAGATGCAGATATTGAAAAATACCAAATATTATTAGAAAAAAAGATAGATACTTTAAATAAAAAGGCAGAAGCAATTTTAAATAAAGAGAAAAATAAGGAGAAATAGTGGATAAAATTTTAATTACAATGGGAGATCCAGCAGGGATCGGACCAGAGATAATAGTTAAATATTTTAATTATATTAGAGATCACAAAAAACATATACCAGTTGTGATAGGGAGTTATTCAGTTATAAAATATTATGTTGATATGTTGAAATTTGATTTAGAAGTTATAAAAATAGATAAAAAAAACATTAAAAATATAAAAAAAATATCTAATTCAACAGATAAAATATATGTAATTGATATAAAATTAGATATAAATAAGCTGAAAATTGGTAATGTTAGTAAATTAGCTGGAGAATATACAATGAAATATTTGAAAACAGGTTTAGAATTAGTCCAAAATGGATATTTTAAAGCTATGACTACAGCTCCAATAAGTAAGGATGCTATTAATTTAGCAGGGTATAAATATAGTGGACATACAACCTTTTTAGCAGACAAAACCAATACTAATGAATATGCAATGGTTTTGAAAGGAAATAAAATAACAGTAATTTTAAATACCACTCATCTTTCTATTATAGATGCTGCTAAAAAAGTCAAAAAAGAGAGTATATTAGAAAAGATAAAACTAGCTCAAGAAGCGAAGGAAAAACTTGGGATAAAAACTAAAATAGCAGTTGCGGGATTAAACCCTCATAATGGTGAAAATGGATTGTTTGGTAATGAAGAGAAAGAAGAAATATTACCAGCAGTAAGAGAAGCCCAAAAAATTGGAATTGAAGTAGAAGGGCCAATAGTTCCAGACACTCTTTTTGTAAAGATGTTAGAAGATAAGTATAATATTGCTGTGGTTATGTATCATGATCAGGGATTAATACCTATGAAAATGGAAAGTTTTGGAAAAGGCGTAAATATTACTTTTGGATTACCAATAATTAGAACTTCTGTTGATCATGGAACAGCTTTTGATATAGCAGGAAAAGGTGTAGCAGATTATAGTAGCCTAAAAGAGGCTATTTCTTGTGCAGAATTAATAATAGAAAATAGTTAATAAAATATATAATATATAATATATAATGAATAAAATTAGATAAAAGGATGGGATAAGATGGCTAAAAATTTTTATGTAACAACACCGATTTATTATGTAAATGGAAACCCTCATGTTGGATCAGCTTATACAACAGTAGCATGCGATGTGTTATCTAGATATAAAAAGACAAAAGGGTATGATACATATTTTTTGACAGGTACAGATGAACATGGACAAAAAATAGAAGAAGCTGCTAAAAAAAAGGGAATCACACCTAAGGAACTAGTTGACAGTGTAGCTCCTGAATTTAAAAATATGTGGAAAGAATTAAATATTGATTATGATGATTTTATAAGAACAACAGAATCTCGACATAAAGAATCTGTGAGAAAAATTTTCAAAAAAGTAAATGATAATGGAGATATTTATAAAGGAAATTATGAAGGTTTATATTGTGTTTCTTGTGAAAATTTCGTACCTAAAAATCAAGCTGAAGATAATAAATGCCCAGATTGTGGAAAAGAATTGAGAACAGTAAAAGAAGAGTCTTATTTTTTCAAGATGTCAGAATATGGAGATAAGCTATTAAAACATATAGAGGAAAATCCAGATTTTATACAACCAGAATATAGAAAAAATGAAGTTATTTCTTTTATTGAACAGGGATTAACTGATCTTTCAGTTTCTAGAAATACTTTTGATTGGGGAATTCCTTTAGCAATAGATGAAGATCATGTTATATATGTTTGGTTTGATGCTTTGACTAATTATCTTACCTCTGTGGGATATAATGATGATCCAGAAAAATTTGATAAATATTGGAATGAAGGTGAAGTAGTACATGTAGTAGGTAAAGATATATTAAGATTTCATGCAATTATTTGGCCTACAATATTAATGGCTGCTGGCGAGAAACTTCCAGACACAATATTTGCACATGGTTGGTGGACATCTGAAGGTGAAAAAATGTCAAAATCAAAAGGGAATGTAGTTGATCCCAAAAAAGAGATAGAAAAATATGGTCGAGATGCATTCAGATATTTTCTAATGAAAGAGGTTCATTTTGGAAAAGATGGGGATTACTCTCAAGAAGCTATGATTAGAACTATTAATTCTGATTTAGCAAATGATTTAGGAAATTTATTAAACAGAACTTTAGGAATGGTTCAAAAATATTTTAATGGAGTTGTTGTAGAAGGAAAAGGAGAAGATAAATATGATATTCAAATAAAAGAACTCTTTTTTGAAACTCTAGATAAAATTGATAAAGAAATGGATCATATGCAGTTTTCTAAGGCGTTACAAGCTACATGGAAATTTGTATCTAGAATGAATAAATATATTGATGAAACTACTCCTTGGATTTTAGCGAAAGATGATGACAAAAAAGATAGATTAGCAGTTGTTTTATATAATCTTTTAGAAGCCTTATATAAAATAGCAGTTTTGGTTTATCCATATATGCCTGAATCAGCTGCAAAGATTTGGCAACAGTTAGGGGTAAAAGAAGATATAAATAATGCTACAATCAATGATATATCAGAATGGGGAAATATTAAATATAATACAACTGTTAAAACAGCTAATCCAATTTTTCCAAGAATTGATGAAGATGCAAAAGAGGAAATACTAGAAGAAGAAAAAAAGAGTAAGGTTTCCAAAAAAGAAAGTAAAAATAAAAAAACAGATAAAAAGAAACAAAATAAAAAAGAAATTGATTTTAATGAATTTAAAAAAGTTGAAATGAAAGTTGCTAAAATAATAGAAGCAGAAAAGATTAAAAAAGCTGATAAATTATTAAAGTTTAAAGTAGAAGTTGGAGATGAACAAAGGAGTGTAGTTTCTGGGCTAGCAAAACATTATAAACCTAAGGAACTTATAGACAAAAAAGTTTTATTTGTTTCAAACTTAAAACCAGCAAAATTAATGGGAGTTTTATCTCAAGGAATGTTACTTACAACAGTTGAAGATAATAAAATAAAATTAATAGAAATAGATGGAAAAGTTCCTTCGGGAACAATAGTAGAATAGCTTTAAAGAATTAATGGAAAGGAGATTGTTAATGAAAGAAATACGAAAGGCAGTAATACCAGCTGCAGGGTTAGGGACTAGATTTTTACCAGCAACCAAATCTCAACCCAAAGAGATGTTACCAATTGTTGATAAACCTACAATTCAACATATTGTAGAAGAACTAGTTGAGTCAGGAATAAAAGATATAACAATAGTAACTGGAAGAAATAAAAGAGCTTTAGAAGATCATTTTGATTATTCAGTTGAGTTGGAATATCAACTGGAAAAAAAAGGAAAATTAGATAAATTAAAAATGGTAAGAGATATATCTGAATATGCAAACATTTATTATATAAGACAAAAAGAACCTCTAGGTTTAGGACATGCAATTTTGAGAGCAAAAAAGCATATAGGAAATGAGCCATTTGTTGTTGTTCTAGGTGATGACATAGTACACAGCGAAAAACCTGTTGTAAAACAAATGCTGGATAAAAGGAAAGAATATAAGGGGGGCAGTATGATTGGAGTTCAAACTGTTCCTAAGGATCAAGTGTCAGCATATGGAATTATTAAGCCAGGGATAAGATTTGATGAAAGAACTGTTAAAGTGAAAGATTTTATTGAAAAGCCAAAAGTTGAAGATGCTCCATCTAACTATGCTTGTTTAGGAAGATATATTTTAGAGCCACAGATTTTTGAATATCTAGAAAAGACAAAACCTGGAAAAGGAAATGAAATACAGTTAACAGATGCTATTTTAGACATGATAAAATTTGGAGATAAAGTATTAGCCTATGATTTTATAGGTGATAGATATGATATAGGTGATAAATTTGGATACTTAAAGGCAAATATTGAATTTGGATTAAGACATTCGGAAGTTAAGGATGAATTATCTGAATATTTAAAAGAAATAACAAAAGAATTATAGGGGGAAAAAATGGAAATAAAAGAACTTTTATTGGTAGAGCAAAATTTTAAGAGAGTAAAAAAGATCAAAAAAGATTTAAATATAAATATAAAATATGATTCAAAGAATAATGAAAGTGGAAAGGATCTTTTTTCGGAATTTATTGTAAATTTAAGAGCTATGCAAGGAGATGAAGAGGCTTTTAGATTAGGTATTAAAATGGTAGGTATTTTTGATATTGAGGAAATCCCTGTAGAAAAGGAAACTTTCAAAAAAGATATGGTTCCTAAAATAATGTTTGGATATATTAAAAAGAAAATAGAAAGTGTTTTTTCAGAAGCCGGATTACCAAAAGTTAAATTGCCACCGATAAGCCAGTTAAAAAATAAAGAAAAAGCAAAACAAAAGAAAAAGTTTTAGAGAAATTGCTATAATTGAATATATCAAAAGGACAAAAAGAGAGGCTACCTCTCTTTTTGTCCTTTCTCAAAGATGCAGAAAAGATTTGAAGTAATTATAATATAAAAAAGGAAATCACGATTTTTTTTGTATATCTTTTCAAGAAGAGATATTATTTTCGTAAAACAAGGAGGCTAAAATGGAAAATAGTTTTGTAATGATTAAACCTGATGGAGTTCAAAGAGAATTAGCTGGAGAGATTATAAGTAAGTTTGAAAAAAAAGGTGTAAAGATCATTGGAATGAAGATGATGAAAATTACTGAAAAGTTGGCTAAAAAACACTATGCAGAACATATAGGGAAGGACTTTTTTGACGAGTTAATAGCATTTATTACTTCAGGTCCTGTAATAGCCATGGTAATGGAAGGTGAAGACATTATAAATATAATAAGAAAAATTGTTGGAGATACAACGCCTGGTGATGCTAAAATAGGGACAATAAGAGGAGATTATGTTTTAGATGTTGGCCATAATATAATCCATGCATCAGATTCCCTTGAAAGTGCGAAGAGAGAAATAAATTTATTTTTTAATGAAGAGGAACTAATAGATTATGAATTGGCTATAAAAAAATGGATATACTCTATTCCAGTTCTTAAGTGATATAATCTTAAAAAATAATTGTGTTTTAAATTTTATTATGATAAAATAGGAGGAGATTATGAAAAAAGTTGAAGACGTTATGAATAAAGAGGTTACAACTGTTAAAGAAGATACTAGTTTTGATGAGATATTAAAAATAATGCAAGATAAAGGTTTTGGGAAGATACCTGTAATGAAAGATGAAAAAGTGGTAGGTGTGATAACTAGAGATGACATTTTAATAAAAGAAGAAAAAGCTCCACTTCCTCCAG
The DNA here is from genome assembly GCA_051746725.1 of Fusobacteriota bacterium. Lineage (GTDB taxonomy): Bacteria > Fusobacteriota > Fusobacteriia > Fusobacteriales > JBNJFI01 > JBNJFI01. The sequence goes on along the minus strand of JBNJFI010000001.1, from coordinate 27,493 downwards.
TTATAGCATTTTGGGATCTTCTTATAACAATGCCCAATAATAAAGAATTTAAAAATAAAATAAAAAAAATATCTGGGTTTACAGCTAAAGAAATTATGCATGAAGATTTTTTTCAAATCAAAAAAGATGAGACAGTTGAAGACTTAGTAACCAAAATAATAGAAGAAGAATATGAATATGCTCTAGTAATTGACAATAAAAAATTGATTGGAATTGTAACGAAATCAGATCTAATAAATAAAAGTTTTTAGAATCTACTTAGATTATAAAAGTGAATTCAGTGATAATGAGTGGAAGAGAGGAGAAATAATTGGAAGTGACAATTTTAATAATATTAATAATTTTATCAGGGATTTTTTCTGCTTCAGAAACTGCCCTGACTGCCTTTAAACAAATGGATTTAAGAGAAATAGAAGAAGGAAAAACGAAGGTAGCAAAATTATTGAGATTATGGCTGCAAAAACCAAATGAAATACTTACTGCAATTTTATTAGGAAATAATATTGTAAATATTTTAGCCTCATCAATAGCAACAGTTGTTGCCATTGATTTAATAGGAGGTCGGACACCAGATAGTAGTAGACCAGTTTTGATTTCTACAATTGTTATGACAGTTGTTGTTTTAATCTTTGGAGAGATAACACCTAAGATATTAGCAAAAAAGTTTTCAAAAAAGATATCTCAAGTAGTAATATTACCAATATACTATTTAAGTATTATTACTTATCCAATTATATTTTTATTAACTTTTACTTCTAGAATTATAACTAGAATTTTTGGAATAAAAATGACTGAAGAAAATTTACTGATAACTGAAAAAGACATAAAATCAATGGTATTAGTTGGTGAAGAAGAAGGAATACTTGAAAAAAAAGAAAAGGAAATGATTCATGGAATTTTCGACTTTGGAGATAGTATTGTAAAGGATGTTATGGTTCCTCGAATTGGAATGTATGCAATCGAGGCTTCTAAAAACATCTTAGAAGTTTGGGAGGATATTATTGAAAAGGGGTATTCCCGTATTCCAGTGTATAAGGAGAGAATGGATAATATTATAGGGATATTATATTTAAAAGATCTTCTTGAGGTAGTAAAACGTGATGAATTAGATACAGAGGTACAAAAATTAGTTAGAGAACCATATTTTGTTCCGGAATCAAAATTTTTAATTGAATTATTACAACAATTTAAAGAAAAAAAAGTTCATATAGCGATTGCTTTAGACGAATATGGTGGCACTGTTGGAATGGTGACTATTGAAGATTTGATAGAAGAAATAGTGGGAGAAATTGAAGATGAATACGATAATAATGAACAAGATATTATCCAGGTAACTGATAATAAATACAAAATTAATCCGTTTTTAGGAATACAAGAAATAAATGAAGAATTGGAAATAAATATTCCTGAGTTAGAAGAATATGATACTTTAGGTGGATTTATATATTACCGATTGGGTAGAGTTCCAGAAAAAGGAGATGTAGTTAACTGGGAAGGTTTTTCTATAACAATTCAAAAGGTGGCTAAATATAGAATTATTGAAGTTGTTTTAGAAAAAAATTAAGTAAAATTTTAGGGGTTTGATAAGATGAAACACATAAAAACTTATTTTATAACAGGAATAGTGGCAATATTGCCACTATTTGTAACTGTTTTTGTTTTAGCTAAAATATTTGAGTGGACCAATTATATAATTAGAAGTTTATTACCAATAGCATATATATATGGATTTATTCTCAAATTTGTTGATCAAGATATAATTGGTGTTCAAAAACTAGTTTTTAGTATTATATATCTAGTATCAATAATAGTCATATATATATTAATTTTAGTTTTAGGATTTTTATTGGTTAATGTTATAAGTAAAGAAAAAGCAAAATATTTTGAAGGTTTTTTCTTAAAATTACCTTTAGTTAAGAATATATATAGGACTATCAAGCAGATCAGTAATTTAATGTTTTCTAAACAATCTTCGTCATATAAAAAGGTAGTTCTAATAGAATATCCTAGAAAAGGTCTATATAGTTTAGCTTTTTTGACTAAGGAAGAAAATAAATATTTTGAAAACAAAATTAATAAAGAGTTAATAAATGTATTTATGCCAACCTCTCCAAATCCAACTTCTGGAATGTTTTTAATAGTTCCTAAAAAAGATGTAACAGAGTTAGACATTAAGGTAGAGGATGCAATAAAGATAATTATATCTGGAGGGGCTGTAATGCCAGATGAGATAAAAAAAGGGGAGGATATATGAAACGAATAATTTTTTTAATCACAATTGCAATTTTTAGTATATCATGTACTAACATGCCTAATAGAGAAAACCAGAGGAAAGAAGAGACATATATTTTAATTAAAGGAATTAATTATACAGAACAAGGAAGAATCAGGGAAGCTTTAACTGAATTCAAAAAAGTGTATGAAATTAATCCAGAAAATATACAGGGATTAAAGAATTTGGGGTTAGCTTATTTAAAATTAGATAAGTTAGATAAAGGAGAAAGATATCTTAAAGAGGTTTTGGAATTAGACAAAACTAATGTGGATGCTCTTTATAATTTAGGGATATTATATAATGAAAAAGAAGATTATGATAAATCTATAAAATACTTAAATCAAATTTTAGTTGAAGATGAAAATTATGATATAGTTAAGGCTAGAGCTTATGTAAATTATAGATTGGGAAATTATCAAAAAAGTTATAATGAATTTCAAAAATTATTTAAATATAATCGAGATAGATACGAAATAACAGTTTTAGAAACTTATCTCAAGGTATTAGGAAACTTAGAGAGATATAGAGATAGTTATGATTTTTTACTTGATCAATACAAAAAAGGTAAGAAAGATCTGAATATAGTTGTATTATTTTCTAATTATTTAAAAATGATGGGCAACTATGATAAAGCTATATCTATATTAAAAGAATTTGGCGTAGATAGCTCTTTTTCCTATAGAATACTATATGAATTAAGTAGAGCATTTTTAGAAAAAGGAGAATTAGATAAAGCGAATCAATATTTTAGCTTAATTTCTCAAGATGATAGGATGAATTACGAAGTTTTAAAATTAGAATTAGAAATTTATGAAAAACAAGGAAAGAAAGAAAAGGCAGATAAAATAAGGAAAATACTAAATGAGATAGAAAAAAGGAAGTAAAAATGATAGAAAAAGTCTTAAAGATAACAATTAATATCTTTCTGGGTTTAATTATGTTAGTGATTCCAGTTCAAATAATGTATCAGATGTCAGATATTTTGATTTCAGTAAAAAATTATATATATATATTGGGGTTAGAAATAATTATAGTTTTCAGTATATATTTTTGGATTGGTATTAGGTTTAGAAAAAAATATTTACGAATTTTAAATAAATTAAAGTCTTTAAATTCTTTTAATAAAGAAAAGAACCAAAATATGGACATAAAACAAGATAAAATTTCACATTTTTCTGATATGTTATTTGGTTTTGAGCTAGAATATAAAACAATGGAAAATGTAGATCTTATGTTAGAAAGAATCAAAAAAGATGAAAAGAAACTTAGATCAAACAAAAGAGACAGGCAAACCCAGAGTAAAGTTCGGGAATATCAATTAAAAAGTACAATTCAAGAATTAGAAAAAATGAATGATGCCCTTGCTATTAAGGAATATATATTGGATAACTTTATAAATATAATTGAGTCTATATATGACTCAAATATTTCATACAAGATCTTTTTTGAAGACCTTCTTTATTATTTTGAAACATATTTTGAATTAAAAAACATTATAGTTGTAAAATATGATGGAAATGATTATAAAATATTGAAAAACACTTCTAATAAAAAGGAAGTAGATTTTAAATTGATTCAAGATATGATGAACTCTGAAAAGTCTCTTTATTATAATAGTGAGATTAATAAAAAGGTTGGATATGAAACTATTATTAAATTACAAACTGGTGAAAAAAAGCATGGATTACTCTTATTAGATAGCTTAGCTCAAGATCATATAAATACGAATATGTTTGAAAAACTCTTGCAAACAATGGGGTTAGAATTAAGTAAGATTGCTGATAATCTATTATATTTAGATAACTTAGATTCTGAAAATAAGAGGTTAAAACAAGATGTATCTACTTTAAAAAGCAAGATGAGAGTTATGGAAGAAAACTCTGAAGAGCAACTAGAAGAAATGACAAATTTATATGAAGAAATAGTATTACTCCATCATGCAGGGAATACCCTGGGAAAAATCTTAGATAAACAAAAATTAGAAAAAATTTCATTGGAAATGATTTTGGAAATAATAGAAGCTGAATTTGGATTTATATTTTATTATTCAAAAAAAGAAAAAGCAATAGATATTTCTAAAATAAGTTTTTTCAAAGAGAAAAAATTTACAGAACAAATTCTTATAAAAAAGCAAATACGGGATATAAAGATTTTTGATATGTTAAAAGAAAAAACAAATGGAATGATAATTAATGATATAAGTAATACCCAAATTTTAGAAGATATCTCTAAAGATTTAAAAACTAAACTTAATAGGTTATTAGCAACTCCAATTTATCAAGATAGTGAATTAATAGGAGGAATAGTTATATTTAATAAGGAAACAGATTTTACAGCTGGAAATAAGAGCATGACTGTTTCTTTAACAAATCAATTTTGGTTAGCAATGAGAAATTTAATCTATTTAGATGAAGAAATAGAAAGAAAACAAGAAAAGGCTCAGCTAAAAATAGCTAATGAAATACAGAGTGCTTTGTTTCCTAAAAATATGCCAAAACTTCCAAATATAGAAGTTGCAGGGTCTAATATTCCAGCCAAAGAGGTTGGCGGAGATTATTATGATCTAATACAAGTAGATGAAAACAACTTGTTAGGGCTTATAGCAGATGTTTCTGGAAAGGGGATTCCCGCAGCACTTTTGGTGAGCATGGTAAAAACAGTTTTTAAAATGTTAGTAAAAGAGATGGATAAAATTGATCCTTCAGAAATTTTATATAAATTAAATAATATATTTTGCGAAGAGGATATTGACAGTCGATTTATTACTGCAATAGCTTTTCATGTAAATATCAAAACTAATAAGATAAATTTTTCAAATGCTGGTCATGGACCTATTATTATTTATGATGATAAAAAAAAGAAAATTGTAAACTATGATTTAGACGGAACTGTATTGGGATTTATGGCGAATGAAAAGTTTGAGTCTAAAAAAATAAAATTAAATAAAAATGATATTGCACTTTTATATACAGATGGTTTAACAGAGGCAAGAAATACCCAGGGTAAATTTTTTGGAGAGCAACGAGTTGAAAAAATAGTGACTGAAATTAAAAAATATCCAGCTCCATATATTTTAGGTAAAATAAATAGGGAAGTTGGCAAATTTACTAAAGATGCTAAGCAAAATGATGATATAACAATACTTGTGTTAAAGGGGGAATAAACATGAAAAAGGTTTTAATAATAGATGATGAACAAAACATTAGATTACTATTAAAAGAAACATTAAAAAATGTTGTTAATGTATACGAAGCTGAAGATGGTCATCAAGGTATGGAAAAATTAAAAAAAATTGACCCTGACTTAATTTTACTAGATATAATGTTGCCAGATACCACAGGTGTTGAGTTATTACAAAATATTAAAAACTATGACAGCAATGTAAAAGTAATTATGATAACAGCATATAGTTCAATAGAATCAGTGATAAACGTTATGGATATTAAAATATCTGGATATATAGAAAAGCCTTTTGATCCCGCAGAAATAAAGAAAAAAATTTTAGGTATATTAAATTAAAGGGGGAATTGATGAAAAGACCAAGAGTTAGGGTTGCTGGTATTTTAAGGAAAAATAATAAAATATTATTTATTGAACATCAAAAAAAAGAAAAAAGTTATTTACTTTTACCAGGTGGAGGAGTTGATTTCAAAGAAACGTTTCAAGAGAGTTTAAAACGTGAATTTAAAGAAGAAACAAATTTAAATATAAGTGTTAAAGATATGAAATTTATTTCTGAAGCCATAGATCCATCTGGAAGAAGACACATAATAAATATCTTTTTTGAAGTTGAATATGTATCTGGAAATTTAAAAGTTGGAGACGAAGAAATTTTAAAAGGTCTTAAATATGTGAGTCTAGATAAAATTGATCAAGAAACAATATATCCTAATATTAAATCTGAACTCAAAAAAGATTGGAATGAAATCAAATATTTAGGAAATAGGTGGGAGTAATGGCCAAAAAAAGATTAGGTGATAGTTTAGTTGATTCAGAAATCATAACGGAAGAGCAGTTGCAAACCGCTTTAAAAAAGCAAAAAGATTCAGGGGATAAATTAGGTGATGCCCTTATAAAACTGGGTTACTGTACTCAAAAACAAATAATCCAAGTTTTAGGAGATCAAATGGGGATTCCATTTGTAAATTTAGATACAACAGTTATTGATGAAGCAGTATTGGACCTTATAGATAAAAATATTGCGAAACGATATAAAATAATGCCAATATATGAGTACCAAAACAAACTAAGTTTAGCTATGGTTGATCCATTAGATATATTTGTTATTGATGAAATCGAATTTATTACTAATAAAGAAGTTGTTCCATCCATTGCTTTGGAATCTGATATTATGAGCTCAATAGAAGAGCATTACGAAAATGAAGTTAATACAGAACAGTTAAAAAAATATAGTTCTGATAAAAGAAGCGACTCTGATAAAAATGAAGAATTTCAAACCGGAACTAAAATCGATTTAACTAAAAAAGGAAAATCTCCGGCAATGGAATTAGTTAATCTTATATTTAAACAGGCAATAGAAGAAAAAGCCAGTGATATTCATATAGAAGAAGAAGAGACAGAACTAAGAGTGAGGTTTAGAATAGATGGAATTTTATATGAAGTTATGAAACCTCCAAAAAAGTTAGAAGCCTCTCTTATTTCTAGGTTGAAGATCATGTCGAATTTGGATATAGCAGAAAAAAGAATACCTCAGGATGGTCGTATAGAATTAAAATATAAAGAAAAAGAAATAGATATAAGAATGTCAACTTTACCTACAATTTATGGAGAAAAAATAGTTATGAGACTCCTTGATAAATCAACAGTAGAGACTAATTTAGATCAATTAGGTTATGAAGGAGAAATATTAAAAACTATTCGAAAGATAATTAAAAAACCATATGGAATTATTTTAGTAACTGGTCCAACTGGAAGTGGAAAAACTTCGACGCTTTATGGAGCTTTGAGCGAGATAAATACCTTAGATAAAAATATAATTACCTTGGAAAATCCAGTAGAATATCAACTAAAAATAATAAACCAAGTGCAAGTAAATCCCGATGTTAACTTAACATTTGCATCAGGTTTAAGATCAATTCTTAGACAAGATCCTGATGTAGTAATGGTTGGGGAAATACGTGATCAGGAAACAGCTGAAATTGCAATAGAAGCTGCAATGACAGGGCATTTGGTATTTAGTACATTACATACAAATACTGCTTCTGGAGCTGTGGCAAGATTGATAGATATGGGAGTAGAACCTTTTTTGATATCGTCATCTTTAATAGGAGTTGTTGGACAAAGATTAGTCAGAAAAATATGTGATAACTGTAAAGAGGAAGTCAAATTAGATAAGGCTACAATAGATGATCTAGAATTAGATTTTAATGTCGGAGATAAAGTATATAAGGGAACTGGATGTAAAAAATGTAAACAGACTGGATATAAGGGAAGAACTAACATATATGAACTATTTATACCTGATGAAGAAATAAAAAATCTAATAAAAGAAAAAGCAACAGCTTCTGAATTAGAAAAAAAAGCTAAAGATAACGGAATGGAATTGATGAGAGATATTGGATTCAAAAAAGTGAAACTAGGAATTACAACTTTAGAAGAGATAGCAAGAGTAACTCAAAATTAAAAAGGGAGAGTATAGATGGAAAAATTAAAGGAATTAATACGAGATATCCCGGATTTTCCAAAAAAGGGGATATTATATAGAGATATTTCAACTTTGTTAAAGGATAAAATTGGTTATAAAAATAGTATTGACGAGCTATATAAGAGATATAAAGATGAAAAAATTGATTATATAGTAGGGGTAGAAGCTAGAGGGTTTTTATTTGGAACACCCTTGGCTTATTTACTGGGTATAGGATTTATACCAGCTAGAAAACCAGGGAAATTACCTTCTCAAACAGAATCTATTGAATATGATTTAGAGTATGGAACTGATTCTATTGAAATTCACAAAGATGCTTTTGAAAAAGGTTCTAATATATTAATTGTAGATGATCTTTTAGCAACAGGTGGGACAGCCTCTGCTGTAATTAAATTAGTCGAAAAACTAGGTGGAAATGTTAAGGAAATAGCTTTTTTGATAGAATTAACTGGATTAGGCGGAAAAGAAAAATTAAAAGGACATGATGTTTACTCGATGTTAAAATATTAATTATATGAAACTATAAAACAAACGACACAAAACGGTGTCGTTTGTTTTATAGAAAAACAAAAAAGGAGGTGAAGTATAATGGGGTACAAAAAAGAACTAGAAAAATCAATAGAAGAAAACTCTCTAAATGTAAACAAGGAATTGATATTATTAGCCTATGAATTTGCATATGAAGCTCACTATGAACAAAAAAGGAAATCAGGAGAAGATTATATAATGCATCCTATTGCAGTGGCAAAAATTGTTTGTGATATGAAAATGGATACAGAGACAATTATTGCAGCAATATTACATGATGTAGTTGAAGATACTTTGATAGGCATAGAGGATATAGAGTTAGAATTTGGAGAAGAAGTAGCTCATATCGTAAAAGGAGTTACAAAATTGGAAAAACTTCCAAAGGGAGCTAATACTCAAGAAGAGAGTACGCGAAAAATGATTGTTGCCATGGCTAAAGATATAAGAGTTGTAATAATAAAATTAGCAGATCGACTTCATAACATGAGAACTCTAAAGTATATGCCCAGTGCAAAGCAAAAAATGAAGGCAGAAGAAACTCTTAAAATATATGCTTCACTTGCCCATAGAATTGGAATGGGGAAAATAAAATCAGAATTAGAGGATTTGTCTTTATATTATCTTGAACCTGAAAAATATAAACATCTTGCCAAATTAATTGCTAGTAAGAGAGTGGAAAGGGAAAAATATACTGAAGAGATCATATCTAAACTGGAAGATAAAATGGAACAATTTAATATAAATGGTGAAATAACAGGAAGAGCAAAGCATTTTTATAGTATATATAAAAAGATGTATGAGCAAGGAAAAAACTTTGAGGACATATATGATTTGATTGCAATTAGAGCTATAGTTGAAAATGAAGAAGAATGTTATAAAATACTTGGAATTATTCACAGTAATTGGAAACCAGTTGCAGGGAGATTTAAAGATTATATAGCTGTTCCTAAATCCAATGGTTATCAATCCATACATACTACAATAGTTGGACCAGAAGGAAAATTTGTAGAAGTACAGATACGAACTAAAGAGATGCATCGGATTGCAGAAGAAGGAATAGCTGCTCATTGGAAATATAAAGAAAAAATTAATAATAATAAAGCGGACCATGTTTATTCTTGGCTTAGAAAAATTTTGGACTGGCAACAAGAGGCAGATGATTCTAAAGAGTTTATTGAAAATGTAACAGGGGATATACTGAACGAAGAAGTATTTGTATTCACGCCAAATGGAGATGTAATGGAGCTTCCCAGTGGAGCAACCCCAATAGATTTTGCATTTCATGTACATACAGAAGTAGGTTATCATTGTACAGGAGCAAAGGTAAATGGCAAGATAGTCCCTTTAGATTATGAATTACAAAATGGAGATCAAGTAAATATAATAACCTCTAAAAATGCCAGTGGTCCTGGAAAAGATTGGCTAAATGTAGTAGTTAGTCATAGTACTAAGAATAAGATAAAAAGATGGTTTAAATATAAAAAATTTGATGAAAAAGTGGAAAAAGGAAAAAAACGTATAGAAAGCCTATTATCAGAAAATGAGTTACCAACTAAGAATATTGAAGAACAAGAAGGTATGCAAAGCTTCATGAAAGCACATAATATTCCAAAGTATGAAGAATTTTTATATCAATATGGAATGGGTAATTTTTCCGATGAATCAATTCTTTCTAAATACAAGGTGAATTTAGAAGAGGAAAAAGAATTTAAACCTCAAAAAAGGAAGAAAAAACCTAGAAATAATTCAGGAGTAAGAATAAAAGGAGTAGATAATACCATTGTAAAATTTGCAAAGTGCTGTACACCAGTGCCTGGAGATGATATTTCTGGATATATTACTCAAGGAAGTGGAATTACTATTCACAGAAAGTCATGTAATAATTTTAAAGAATTACTAAAAAGGAATAAAAATAGAGTTATTAATGTTGAATGGGATAATAACGAAAATGATTATTTTATAGTAAGATTAAAAATAGAGGTAGTAAATCGACCTAATATATTAAACGAAATTCTTCATTATATTGGTGAAAAGAAAATAAATATTACAGAAATTAACACTAAAAATAATAGGGAAAAAAAATATAGAATGAGCGATATTAATATTGCAATCGAGATACAAGATAACAAGCAGTATGAAAATTTGAAAAATAGAATTGAGAATATGCCCGATGTTATTAAAGTGTATAGACAATAGAAAAATAAAAATAAGGAGAAAAGAATGTTACCAGTTAAATATAAATTAGACAAAAAAGATGGAAAAGCTAGAGCAGGAGAGATAACAACGCCACACGGAAAAATAAAAACACCAGTATTTATGCCAGTAGGGACAAAGGCAACGGTAAAAACCATGACTCCAGAAGAATTAAAAGATATAGGAGCTGAAATAATTTTAGGAAATACTTATCATTTATTTTTGAGACCAGGTGATGATATAGTTGCAAAAGCAGGTGGTTTACATAAATTTATGAATTGGGATAGGCCAATTTTAACTGATAGTGGTGGATTCCAAGTTTTTAGTTTAGGAAATTTAAATAAAATAACAGAAGAGGGAGTTGACTTTAAGTCTCATATAAGTGGACGTAAATTATTTATTAGTCCTGAAAAATCTATATCTATTCAAAATAATTTAGGAGCAGATATTATAATGGCTTTTGATGAATGTCCACCTCATCCCGCTGAAAAAGAATATATAAAACAATCTCTTCATAGAACTACTAGATGGGCAAAACGATGTATTGAAGCTAATAAGAATAAAAAAGAGCAGGGATTATTTGCAATTGTTCAAGGAGGAGTATTTGAAGACTTGAGAGATTTGAGTTTAGATGAGCTTTCAAAATATGATAATGATTTTTCTGGTTATGCAATTGGAGGATTAAGTGTAGGAGAACCAAAAGAAGACATGTACAGAATATTAAATCATACTACTCCAAAATTACCAGAAAACAAACCTAGATATTTAATGGGAGTGGGAAGACCTTTAGACATGCTTGAAGCCGTGGAAAATGGAATAGATATGATGGATTGTGTATCTCCTACTAGAATAGCTAGACATGGAACAGTTCTTACTAGGCAAGGAAGGTTAGTTATAAGAAATGCAACATATAAAGAGGATTTTAGACCTATAGAATCTGATTGTAATTGTTATGTTTGCCAAAACTATTCTAGAGCTTATATAAGACATCTTTTTAAAGCAAAGGAAATTTTAGCTAAAAGGTTAGCAACATATCATAATTTATATTTTTTACAAAAAATGATGGAAGAGGCAAGAATAGCAATACAAGAAGGAAAATTTACTGAATATAAAAATAAATTTACCAAGGAATATAAAAAAAAGGAACATAGATAAAGAGGAGAAACTAAATGGAAATAAAAAATAAAGCTATAAAACTTCTATCACGTTATACAACTAATGAATATAGCAATATAGTTTTAAATGAATTTTTCAAAAAAGAAAATTTAAAGCAAAAGGAAAAAGGGTTTATAACCGAAATTTTTTATGGTGTCATAAGAAATAAAAAGTTTATAAATTATTGTATAAAAAAATATACAAAAAAGGTAGATAAAAAATGGTTACATAAACTTTTTTCACTTTCTATATATCAAGGTTTATTTATGAATAGTGATCAAAAAGGTGTAGTCTGGGAAGCTACTGAACTTACAAAAAAGAAATATGGCCAGGGTTTATCAAAATTCACAAATGGAGTTTTGAGAAATATTTTCAGAGATGAAGATAAAATAAAGAAAGATCTTATAAGTAATGGACGGGAAGATATACTTTATTCATATCCTAAAAATATTTTTGATAAGATAAAAAAACAAAATCCTAATAATTATATAAATATAATGAAATCCTATAAAGAAAATGGAACTTTAAGTATAAGAGTAAATAAAATAAAATATAATACAACAGATTTTGAAAAATATTTAAAGGAAAATAATATTAATATTTTAAAAAAGGTAAGATCTGTATATTATTTGGATTCAGGAAAGATATTAGCTTCTAAGATATTTAAAGATGGAAAGATTATAGCTCAAGATGCTTCTTCTTTTTTGGCAGCGACTTCTCTTAACGCAAAACCTGGTGAAAGAATATTAGATGCATGTGCTGCCCCTGGTGGAAAAACATTAGTTTTAGCACAAGAGATGAATAATAAAGGCGAAATATTAGCTTTTGATATTTTTGAAAATAAGCTTAATAAAATGAAAGGAAACATCAAAAAAGTTGGAGCCAAAATAATTAAAACTCAAAAAAGGGATAGTACTGACTTAAAAGATTTGGGGAAATTTGATAAAATTCTTTTAGATGCCCCTTGTAGTGGATTAGGTGTAATAAGAAAAAAACCTGAAATAATATATAATAAATCTCTAAAAGATATAAAAGAATTGGTAGAATTACAACAAAGATTACTTAACTCTGTTAAAACAGTTTTAAAACCAGAGGGAGAATTGTTATATAGTACTTGTACAATATTAGATGAAGAAAATACTGAAAATATAAGAACTTTTTTGAGTAAAAATTTAAATTTTAAAGTAGAAAATATAGAGTTGCCTAAAAGTATAAATTTTGAAGAAGATGATTTAGGTGGAGTTAAGATAAATTATAAAGAAAAATATGCAGATGGATTTTATATGATTAAATTAATTAAGAAAAATAATTAAAATAGGAGTAAAAATGTTAAAAGAATTAGAAGAGGTTAATAATTTTATAATAAAAAAAATAAAAGATAAAAAATCAACAGACCCTTTTTTGAAAGAACTCGAAGTTTATGCTCAAAATAACCATGTACCTATAGTTACCAAAGAAGTAGCAGAGTATTTGAAATTTATGGCTGACTTAAAGAAAAGCAAGAGGATTTTAGAAATAGGAACTGCCATAGGATACTCCGGTATAATTTTAGCTAAAATTGCAAAGGAAAACAAAGGAAGTTTAATAACAATAGAAAAAAATAAAAATATGTATGATTTAGCTAAGGAAAACTTTAAAAAGGCTAAATTAGATAATTATATAGATTTAATTTTAGGCGATGGAAAAGAAAAAATGGATGAATTAGAAGGAAAATTTGATTTTATATTTATAGATGCTTCTAAAGGACAATATAAACACTTTTTTGAAAAGGCCTATAAATTATTAGAAAAAAATGGTATAATATTTATAGATAATATTTTATTCAAGGGATATATATATTCAGAAGAATATCCTAAACGATATAAAACAATTGTAAAAAGACTTCGAAGTTTTATTGATAAGTTATATGAAGAAGATTACAAATTTACACTTATGCCATTTGGAGATGGAATAGGTTTGGTAAGTAAGTAATTAAATTATATAAAATATTATAATAAAATAGGAGGCTTTAGTTGATAAGGTTAGATAAATTTTTGACAGAATGCGGAATAGGATCTAGAAGTGAATGTAAAAAGATAATTAGAAAAGGGAAGATTAAGGTAAATGAAAAAAAAATAAAAAAAGGTAAAACTAAAATAAATCCCAAAAAAGATAAGGTAGAGTACAAAAACAAGGAAATGGATTATAAAAAATTTAGATATTACGCTATGAATAAACCAGCAGGATACATTACTGCCACTGAAGACTCAAGACATAAGACAGTCATGGAAATTTTACCAGAGTGGGTAGTCAAAAAAGATTTAGTTCCTGTTGGAAGATTAGATAAAGACACAGAAGGACTTTTAATATTTACAAATGATGGAAAATTTGTCCATGAATTAATTCATCCTAAAAAAGAAAAAGAGAAGAAATATTATATTGAAACAAAAAAAGAGGTTTCAGATTTGGATATTGAAAAATTAAAAGAAGGTGTGATTATAGGGGATGGATATAGGACAAAAAAGGCTAAAGTAAGAAAAATATCTTCAAAAAAGATATATATTACAATAACAGAAGGAAAATATCATCAAATCAAAGAGATGTTAAAGGCTGTAGATAATAAAGTTTTGTATTTACAAAGAGTTAGGTTTGGAAATTTGGAATTAAGTAACTTGAAAAAAGGAAAAGTAAGGGAAATTTCCAAAAAAGATTTGATATAGGAGGATTATAATGGAAAAATGGAAAAGATTTTTAAAAAGTATAAAAAAATTTCCTATAAGATTAAGTCCGACAGAAGCTGAATTATTAAAACCAAAATTTCAATTAGATAAAAAGTTTTTAGACAAACAAGATGATAAAAGTGATATAGAATACAGATATTTTTCTGAAGTAGATGAATATAAATACATATTAATCGAAGAATTTATGTTTAAAGAAGGAGAAGTTTTTTTGAATATAGAAAATGCAATTGGGAAAAATTATTTTCTTTCAAGGGTCAAAAAATAAATATGAAATGGAAGGCTATGTATGAAAAGGATAATAATAAGTATACTAGGTATCATCATTATTTTTCTAGTAGGAGTTTTAGGGATATATAACTATTTTTATATTCATAAATTAGATGTACAAAAAAGGATTGAAAAATCAAATAAAGAATTTATAATAAACAGAGGAGATTCTTTAGAATCAATACTTCAACGATTGGGATTAAATAATAAAATATCGAAACTATATCTTAAAGTAAAAAAAATAGATAATAAAATAAAAGCAGGTAGTTATACCTTTCAAGGAAGTTATACACGAAATGAAATTTTTGAGAAATTGATACAAGGTGAATATAAAACTATAAAATTTACAATTCCTGAAGGATTTACATTAAAACAAATCAAAAGTAAATTGGTTCGAGAAGACTTAATAAATTTAAAAAAATTTAATAAAATATTACAAACTAAAGATGATTTTTCATATTATGTAATTGATAATAATTATGAAGGATATTTTTTTCCTGATACATATTTTTTTAGAGAAGGGATTTCAGAAAAGGATATTATAAATAAAATATTAAATAATTTTGATAAAAATATAAGGGGATTAAATATCTTGGATGAAATATCCAAAAAAGAATTATATGATATACTAAAAATTGCCTCTATTATTGAAAAAGAGGCATATTATGACTATGAAAAACCTATAATATCTTCGGTTTTTAATAATAGATTAAATCAGGGAATGAAATTGGAATCATGTGCGACCATTGAATATCTTTTTGATTATCAAAAAAAGAGAATATTATATGAAGATTTGAAAATAGAATCAGATTATAATACATATATATATAAAGGTTTACCACCAACTCCAATATCAAACCCCGGAATTGAAGCGATAAAATCAGCATTATATCCCCAAAATACAGAATATTTTTATTTTAGAGCAAAAGAAAATAGAGAGCATTTTTTTTCAAAAACATATAGAGAGCATCTAAATTTTAGCGGCGAAGAGAGAGGAGAATAAAATGAATAGAAACAAATTATCGAAGGAACAGTTTAATTTATTTAGTGATTATATTTTCAAAAAAGCGGGGATTAATTACCCAGAAAAAAAATTGATAATACTTCAAAATAGAATAAGAAGGCGTCTTAGAGATTTAAAAATTGATTCGTATGAAGAGTATTATAAATTGATAAAAAACAAGGGGATTAATGATCCCGAAGTTATAAAGTTTTTTGACGCAATAACAACTAATGAAACCTCTTTTTTTAGACATGATAAACAGTTTGAAGCATTAGAAGAAATGATAATCCCTGAAATAATTAAAAATAAGAGACAGAAAAAATTAAATATTTGGAGTGCAGCAGCTTCAATGGGAAAAGAGGCGTATAGTATAGCTATGGTTTTGAAAGCTATGCCCGAGTTATCAAGATATAACATAAAAATATTAGGAACTGATCTAAATAGCAAAGTATTGAGAATGGCAAAACAAGGTGAATATAATATAAAAGATATCAAAGAAGTACCAGACAAATATTTAAAGCATATAAAAAAATATAAAGATAAGGAAATAATAGCTGTAGATAAAAAATTGAAAAGCCTTATAGAATTCAAAAGGTTCAATTTACAGGACAGCTTTAGTAAGATACCTCAGATGGATATAATATTTTGTAGAAATGTCTTTATATATTTTACGAAAGATACTCAAAAACAAATAGTAGATAAATTTTATGAAAAATTAAACCCAGGAGGATTTTTTGTTTTAGGTCATTCTGAAACATTAAATGGTATAAGTGATAAATTCAAATATAGGAAACATAAAAAGCGTAATTTGATGATATATCAAAAATAGGAGGAAAAGATGAATTTTTTTAATAAATATATTAAAACTTTATTAATATTTATGCTTGCTAATTTTTTTGCTACTAATATATTATTAGCAGATCAGTTTCCTGTAGAAAAAGGTGAATATTTATTTAAAAATTATGATATATCTAATATAGCTCTAGGTTACTCTGGTATAGCAAAAAAGAGTCAAAGTGGAATAACTACTAATCCAGCTACTCTTAATTTTATGCAAAATAATTATTTAGAAATAGGATATAATTATTCAGATGTTATAAATGTATTCCAAGAAGGAGTAGAAGAGAATAAAAAAATAGATTACTTGGCTTTAACTAGTTCACAGGGCGGATTTTATTATAAGACATTTTCCAGTGAAAAAGAAGAAATTAATTCAAAATATGATTTTAAATTAAAAGAATTTGGATTGTCTTTTACTAGCGATACCAAAACTTTAGATGGGTTACATAGTGGACTTACTTTGAAGGGTTATTTTGGAAATATTATGCAAGGTATAAATCAGAGTGGAGAAATAAACTTAAAACTTGATAGAGGTTATGGTTATGGAATTGACCTAGGTTTTTTATACCGAGCAAATTATGTATATGCAGGACTTGTATGGAAAGATATTTTGGGAAAAATATATTGGTCTGAATACGATGATGTAAAAGTAGATGGTCAAATTAATTTGGGATTAGGATTTGATTTGGGAATATTAAGTACAACTATTAGTGCAAATAAGATATTAAAAGACACAAGTAAAATTCACTATGGTTATGGAATGGAATTATTAGTATTTAAACTTCCTAGAGAGTACTCAAATTTTATGTTAAAAGGGTTAGAGATTCGACTGAGAACAGGAAAATATAGCGATAAATTTAGAGATGGGAATCAATTATGGACTTCGGGAATAGAATTGAAAAATGATAAATATTTTATAAAAAATAGTATCGTGTCAGATAGAATAAACCCAATTAATGGAGAGGAAATAATATATAAATCTTCATTTGGAATAAAGTTTAATAATTTAACGGAAGTGGTGGAGTAGTGAAGACGTTATTAGTTGGAGTAAATTCAAAGTATAGCCATACTAACTTAGCAATAAGATATATAAAAAGTTTTGTGGAAAAAAATAGTAATTTTAAGATAGATATCCGAGAGTGGACGATAAATCAAAAAAGAGAAGATATAATTAAAGGTATTTTTAATGAAAATCCTGATATTCTTGGGTTTTCTGTATATATTTGGAATTCTGAATATATTTTTCAAATAACAAGAGAAATAAAGAAAATACTCCCTAAAATTAAAATTATCTTGGGAGGACCTGAAGTTTCATATGATTCAAAAGAGATATTAGAAAATAATTCTGAAATAGACTATATTATAAAAGGAGAAGGAGAAAAAACTTTTTTGGAATTTTTAAAATATGATATATCTAAAGTAAAGGGAGTTTATTATAAAAATGAAAATAATAAAATCTCATTTAATGGAACTGCAGACTATATAAAAAATTTAGATACAATAGACTTACCTTATTCAAAATATGACTTAAAGGAAAAGTTAAAAAACAAGATCATATATTATGAATCATCTCGAGGTTGTCCTTTTAATTGCTCATATTGTATGTCATCGATAGATAAAAAAGTGAGATTTTTTTCAAATAGTAAAGTCAAAAAAGATTTAAAATTTTTTATGGAAAATGGAGTGGAATTAGTTAAATTTATAGATAGAACTTATAATTTAGATAAAGAAAGATATTTAGAGATTTGGAAATTTTTATTGGATAATTATAATCCAAAATCTAAATTTCACTTTGAAATTCATGCAAATCTATTTGATAATGAAATTTTATCTTTTTTGAAAAAGATTCCCAAGGATTACTTTCAATTTGAAATCGGGATACAGACATCTAATCAAAAAAGTTTAGAGGCAATTAACAGAAAAAATGATTTAGATAAATTGAGACATACAATACAAAAATTAAAAAGTTATAATAATATTCATATACATCTAGATTTAATCGCGGGATTACCATACGAAACTTATGAGTTGTTAAAAAGATCATTTGAATATATATATACTTTAAATGCAGATATGTTTCAGTTAGGATTTTTAAAAATTTTAAAAGGTACCCAAATTGAAAGAGAAGCAAAAAAGCACGGATATAAGTATCTTGATTTTCCACCATATGAAATATTGGAAAACAAATATATATCCTATGAAAAAATGCTAGTAATCAAAAATATTGAAGAACTCATAGATATATATTATAATTCAAAATTACTTAGAAAAACTATAGATTATGCGGTTAGTGCAGAATATAATAAGTATTTTGATTTCTATGAAGAATTTTCTAAATACTGGACTGATAATGGGTATTTTGAAGTTAAACATAAGAGGAAAAAGTACTTTTATTTTTTATATACTTTTTTGAAAGATAAATCCAATATAAATAAAAATATACTGAAGAACTTTTTAAAATATGAATATCTCTTAATAAGAAAGCCTGGATTTTTTCCAAAGTGGTATGATCGAGATCAAGATAAATCTAAATATGACAAACTAATAAAAAAAGAAGATTTCAGAACTAATAGAGAAGGATATAAAAAAAGTGAATTTGAACGATTTGATTATAATATATTGGAAAACAAAAGTGAAGAGATAGAAATCTTATTTTTGTATAATGGAAAAGAAACAAGGTTTAGGGTGATAAAATGAAAAAAATTAAGATTATAATTATATTTTTAATTTTTGTTGGAATCGTAGAGGCTGATTTAGTCCATGAACATTTTGGAGCGAAATTCAAAGTGGGAATAAGTCGATTTTCTGGAAAAAAATTAAAAATAAAGATAATAGATGGTAGTGCTAAAATTCAATATGATAATAAGATAGAAGACCTAAAGGATGGTCAGATAATAGATTTTTCCTATAAATTTGGTTCACTTTATTATAATAATAAAAAAGTAGACGAGATATTTTTGAAAAAGACAGACATAATAACTATGTTTGGTCTGAAAAATTCTGGAGATAGATTTTATAGGTATCGAGGTAATTTTGAAATTATTAAATATAATTCAAATATATGGCCAGTGAATATAATTACAGCGGAAGAGTATTTATACAGTGTAGTTCCATCGGAAATTGGATTTAATTTTCATGAAGAAGCTATAAAAGCTCAAAGTGTTGCAGCTAGAACATATCTTTACAATGGATTAGCTAGTCCTAAGTATAATGCTTTTGATTTGATGGATGATACAAATTCACAAATGTATTTAGGATATGAGCGTGAAAACCCTAAAATTAGATATTTAGTAAATAAAACGTCTAACGAAATAATTACTTATAATGGAAAACCTATTAATGCAGTTTATCATTCAACATCAGGTGGAAAAACTGCAAATAATGAAGATGTTTGGAAATATTCCAAAAGATTACCTTATTTAAGAACAATAGATGATAAAAAAAATGGAGTGAATTCCCCAAGAGCAAATTGGAGTTATCGAATATCGAAAAAAAATTTAAGTAATAAATTTAATTTTGATGTAGAAGATATAATAATTTCTGAGAAAAAAGATTTAAGAGCAAAAGAGATTACTATAAAGGGAAAACGATTTGAAAAAATAATTACTGGGAATGAATTTAGAAGAATATTGGGGTATACAAATATTTTTAGTACAATATTTCGAATTAAAAGAATAAGAAATGATTTTCTATTTGAAGGAAATGGATCAGGACATGGTGTAGGAATGTCTCAGTGGGGCGCAAATGGCTTGGCTAACCAAGGTAAGGATTATAGGTATATTTTAAATTATTATTATACAGATGTACAAATAAAAACATTGAAAAATTAGTAGAATATGATATAATGTTAATATATTATATTTTTAGATTGGATGTAAGAGAAATGAAAGATAAAAATTTACTACAAATAATAAAAAAATCGAATCTTATCAAAAAAGGCGACAAGATAATATTAGGGATATCAGGTGGACCAGATTCTGTAGCTCTTTTTCATCTTTTGAGATCTATAAAAGACATTAGAAAAATAAAATTATATCTAGCTCATATAAACCATCAATTACGTGGAGAGAATGCAAAAAAAGATGAAGATTTTGTAAGGGATTTAGGAAAAAAATTTAGTATTCCTGTATATGTAAAAAGTGAAGATATAAATGAGTATTCAAAAATTAATAAAATTGGATTAGAGGAAGCTGGACGAGAAGTAAGATATTCGTTTTTTGAAGATATAAGAAAAGAAGTAGATGCTAATAAGGTTGCATTGGCTCATAATTCTGATGATAATGTTGAAACTTTTTTGTTTAGACTTATGCGCGGTACATCTTTATCTGGATTGAAATCCATACCGGAAAAAAGGGATTTTTATATTAGACCATTATTAAATATTAATAAAAAACACATATTAAACTACTTGTCTAATAATAATTATAAATATCAAATAGATAAAAGTAATAAAACTACTGATTATACTCGAAATAAAATCAGATTAGATTTAATTCCCAAAATAGAAAAAGATTATAATCGAAAATTTAAAGAAAAAATCACTAGATTAATTAAAGAAATAGACGATATCGATAATTATTTAGAAAACAAAATTCAAAGATATAATAATCAAAAAATATTAGAGATAAAAAAAATCAGAAAAGAACCAATTTTTTTACAAAAAAAAATAATAAACAATTTTCTTGAAAGGGAAAACAAAATAGAAATAACTAATCAAAAGATAGAAAATGTTATGGATCTTATCAAAAAAGGTGGAACTGTCTCAATAGATATAGGAGATGGATATCAAGTTCAAAAAAGTTACGATGAATTAAAGCTTGTCGATTCAAAAAAGGGGAGTAATCTAAATAAAAAAGAAATTGTAAAAATTAAAAAATCGACCAATCTAAATGAGAAAATTAAATTTTTTAATTATATAATACATTTAGAAACTATAAATTCTAATAATATTAATAATAAACAGAAAAATACTTTTTATTTTGATTATGATAAGTTAAAATCAGATGATATAATTATCAGAACTAGAAGGGCTGGTGATAAGTTTAAACCATTGGGGATGAATGGAAGAACTAAAAAAATAAAGGATTTATTTATAAATAAAAAGATAAAAAAACAAAAAAGAGATGAAATCCCAATTATTATTAACAGAGTGAATCAAAAAGATAATATAATTTATATTTTAGGAATTCGAGGATCAGAGGAATATAAAATTGATAAAAAAACAAAAAAGATAATGAAGATAAGTTTTGAGGAGGGAATGTAATTTGGAAAATAAACAGAATAACAAAAAAGAGACAAATGAAGAAACAAATGAAAAATTAGAAAAAAACAAAAAAAATCAAGATGGAAAAAACAATAACGATGATTCAAATAATGAAAAAAAAAATAACGAGAAAAGAGATAACGAGAAAAATAACGATAAAGAAAAGAAAAATGTAAAAGAAAAAGATGGTAAGGATCAAGAAAAAAACTCAGATAAGAGAAAAAAGAGTGTGGATGGTGAAGATCCCGAGGAAAAAATAAATAAGATAATGGGATCTAATAAATTTAAATTAAATTTTAAAAATGTCGTTTTACTAATTTTTTTACTAACAGTTATATTATCAGCTCCATCATTATTAAATAGTTCTCTGAATAAAGAGGAAACAATAAGTTATAGTAATTTTAAAAACCAAATAAAAAATGGTACGATATCTAAGGTAGAAGAAAAACCGCCATATGTGTATACAGAAAAAAATGGAAAAGTAATAAAAGCAAAGATGATCTCTGATAGAATTTCCGGAGATCAAGAATTAGTAAATTATTTAGAAAATAACAATATTGAATTAAATGCCTTAAAACCTGATGAAATGCCAATACTATTAAGCATTTTGATTTCATGGTTCCCAATGCTTTTATTAATTGGAATCTGGATATATATGCTCAAAAAAATGAACAAGGGACCTGGTGGAAATGGCGGAAGTCAACTTTTTAATATGGGGAAATCTAAAGACAAAACTGATGCCGATATTATGAATGTTACTTTTGAAGATGTGGCAGGTGTAGATGAAGCAAAGGCTGAATTAGAAGAGGTAGTTAAATTTTTAAAAGAACCTCAAAAATTTAAAAATCTAGGAGCAAGAATTCCAAAGGGAGTTTTATTAGTTGGTGCCCCTGGAACTGGAAAAACTTTATTAGCTAAAGCAGTAGCTGGAGAAGCAGAAGTTCCTTTTTTTAATATATCAGGTTCTGAGTTTGTAGAGATGTTTGTTGGAGTAGGAGCTTCAAGGGTTCGAGATTTATTTAATAAAGCTAAGAAAAATTCTCCTGCTTTAATATTTATAGATGAAATAGATGCTGTAGCCAGACAACGTGGTGCTGGAATGGGCGGAGGTAATGATGAAAGAGAACAAACTTTAAATCAATTATTAGTAGAGATGGATGGGTTTGGAACCGATGTCAATATTATAGTAATTGCTGCGACAAATAGACCAGATGTTTTAGATCCTGCAATAGAAAGACCTGGTAGATTTGATAGAAAAGTTGTAGTAGACAAACCAGATATAAAAGGAAGAGAAGAAATATTAAAAGTACATAAAGGGAATAAAAAATTTGCTGATGATATAGATTTAAATGTTATTGCTAGAAAAACTCCTGGTTTTTCAGGGGCTGATTTAGCAAATGCCTTAAATGAGGCAGCAATTTTAGCAGCGCGACAGGAAAAAACTGAAATAGAGATGGAAGATATAGAAGAAGCTGTTGAAAAAGTAATGGCTGGTCCAGAAAGAAAAAGTAGAGTTATGAGTGAAAAAGAGAAAAAAATAATAGCTTATCATGAATCAGGACATGCTTTGATAAGATGGTTATTACCAGAGATGGATCCTGTTCATAAGGTATCAATTATACCTAGAGGAATAGGTGCCTTAGGTTATACAATGCATCTTCCAGAAGAAGATAGATTTTTAACAAGTAAAAACGAATTAATAAAAGAGATAAAAACTCTTCTTGGAGGAAGAGCAGCAGAAGAGATTATTTTTGGCGATGTAACTTCTGGAGCTTCAAATGACATTGAAAGAGCTACAGAACAAGCTAGAAAAATGATAACTAAATATGGAATGAGTTCTTCCTTTGGACCATTAAAATTAGGGAAAGAGGATAGTCAACCATTTTTAGGTAGAGAAATGACTAGAGATAGAAACTACAGTAATGAAACAGCCAATTTAATAGATGAAGAAATTTCAAAAATAATAAATAATTCTTATGATGATGTTAAACAGATGATAATAGATGGAAAAGATAAACTCGAGGGTTTAGCAAACTATCTTTTAGAAAATGAAGTTATTTCTGGTGATAGTATGAAACAGTTATTTAATGCTTATGATACGGAAGAAGATTCTGAAGAAAAAACTGAAGAAATTAAGGAAGAAAAAGGAGATTCTGAAAATGGATAAAAAGAAAATTCAAAAAGCAGTTAAGATGATTTTAGAAGGAATAGGGGAAGATCCTAATAGAGAAGGTTTAAAAGGTACCCCTAGGAGAGTAGCTGATATGTATGAGGAAATTTTTGCAGGATTAGACAAAAAACCTGAAGATGATATTTCTGTTTTTTTCAGTGAAGATCATGATGAAATGGTTTTAGTTAAGGATATACCAGTATATTCAATGTGTGAACATCATTTGATTCCTTTTATTGGAAAAGCTCATGTTGCGTATATACCTGGAGAAAATGGAAAGGTAACTGGTCTTAGTAAATTAGCTCGTGTTGTTGAAACAGTTTCTAAGAGACCACAGCTACAAGAAAGATTAACTACAACTGTTGCAGATGTCTTAAACAAAGAGTTATCGGCAAAAGGAGTTTTAGTAGTTTTAGAAGCTGAGCATCTATGTATGATTATGCGAGGAGTAAAAAAACCTGGATCTAAAACAATTACATCAGCAGTAAGAGGAATTTTCAGAAAAAATTTGGCTACAAGAGAAGAAGCATTTTCTCTTATTAGACAGTCGACTATATAGAAACATCTAAAATAATATGCAATGTTATCCATTGCATATTATTTTTAAATATACGATATTTATAATGGCAATTGGACTTATAAAAAAGACACTTGAAAACATTTAAAATAAAAAGGTTGGGATATGTATGAATGGAGAAAATTTATATGAATTATTAGATGTAAGACCTAATGCAACAATATCTGAAATAAAATATGCATATAAAAGAAACTTACACAGATATCATCCAGATATAAACAAAAATTCAAGTGGAACAGATAAATTTAAAGAAATTATAAAAGCATACAAAATTATTGGTAATCCTCAAAAAAGGGCTATATATGATAAAAGATTAAAGAGTTCAAAAAAAAATATACCAAACTCTAAAAATATAAAAACAGATATTTTTAATAATAAGACATCTATTTTTAAAGAATTTTTTAGTATATTTGATAAAGACAAATTAAAAAATTATTTTGAAAAAGTTAAAAAGAAGCGATTAAAAAAAAGAAGAAGAAAATTTATAAAGACAGAAAAGGAAAAATTAGAAATAAATATAAGCTCGGAATTTCAACATTATTTAAAACTGACAGATATAGAATTAAAGGCACGGCTTCGGATTTCAACAAACCACTATCTAAAAGCAAATACGGTAAAGGCCATAGCAATGCGTAAAGAGAAAAAATATTTTTCAGATTTAGTAAAATTACTTTCTGGAAATTCAGATATAGTAAAAATTGAAGTAATAAAAGCTCTTGGATCTATAAAAGATTATAGATCTTTAAGTTTTTTAACAAATCTAATAGATAATAAAAAAAAAGAAATAAGATATGAAGTTGCAAAAGTTCTTAGAAATTTTGAAGATACAAGATCGATCACTGCTTTATTAAAATTACTTGAAGATAAACATGAGGATATAATTTGTGAAGCTATATTATCTCTGGGAGTATTAGGAGATTCAGATGTTTTAGTTGAGATAAGAAAACTTCTAAGACATCCTTCATTAAAAGTCAAAAAAACATCTTTAAAAACTATAAGGGTGTTAAAATAAATATTATCAGGAGGTAAGAATGTCAAAGAAAGCTTTAATTAGTGTGTCGGACAAAACTGGTGTTGTTGAATTTGCAAGGGTTTTGGTGGAAAATGGTTATGAGATATTATCTACAGGTGGAACTTTAAAAAAAATTAAAAATGGTGGAGTAAAAGTTCAAAAAGTATCAGATTTTACGGGGTTTCCTGAAATGTTAGATGGAAGAGTAAAAACTTTACATCCTAAAATTCATGGTGGACTTTTATCAATGAGAGAAAATAAACATCATAAAGAACAGATGAAAAAATATAATCTAGATTATATTGATTTAGTTGTGGTAAACTTATATCCGTTTAAAGAAACTATAGAAAAAGAGGGAGTTACTTTAGAAGATGCAATCGAAAACATCGATATTGGTGGACCTACAATGTTGAGATCTGCAGCTAAAAATTATAAAGATGTAGCTGTTTTAACAAGTCCAAATGATTATGATTTAATTGCAAAAGAGATTAAAGAAAATAATGGAGAGATTTCAGCTGAAACTAAGTTTGATTTAGCCAAGAAAGTATTTTCTCATACTGCCAAATATGATACGATGATAACTAATTATTTAGAGAATTTAGAAAAAGAATCAGAATTTGAAGAATTTATGGAATTAAAATATGAAAAGGTTAATGATTTAAGATATGGAGAAAATCCTCATCAAAAAGCTTCATTTTATAAGGAGTTAGGAACAACTGAAGATTCTGCAGCAACTGCAAAGGTTTTACATGGAAAAAAATTATCTTTTAATAATATTATTGATGTTGATGCAGCAATAGAAATAGTTAAAGATTTTGAAAAACCAGCAGTATCGATTATTAAACATACAAATCCGTGTGGAGCAGCAACTGCAGATGATATAGTCACTGCTTTTAAGGATGCCTTGGCTTCTGATCCAAAATCTGCTTTTGGAAGTATAATAGCTGTAAATAGAGAGGTTAATTTAAAGTTAGCAAAAGAAATAAATAGTTTTTTTAATGAAATAGTAATAGCTCCGAGTTATTCTGAAGAAGCTTTAGATGAATTAAAGACTAAGAAAAATAAAAGAATTTTAAAAATTAATGATTTAAAAAGATTAGATTCTACTGGAAAGTACGATTACAAAAAAGTTGTAGGAGGTTTATTAGTACAAGAAAGAGATATTAAAGATGTATCAAAAGAAGATTTCAAAGTTGTAACTGAAAAAAAACCTACTTCAGAAGAGTTAGATGAACTTTATTTTGCTTGGAAAATATGTGCTAAAGTAAAATCCAATGCAATCCTTCTTACAAACGGGACTAAAACAGTTGGTGTTGGAGCAGGTCAAATGAGTAGAGTTGATTCTTCGGAAATCGCAGTCAAAAAAGCTGGAGAGAAGGCCAAGGGATCAGTATTAGCATCAGATGCATTTTTCCCTTTTAGAGATGGTGTAGACGCTGCTGCTAAGGCAGGTGTTAAGGCTATAATTCAACCAGGTGGATCTATTAGAGATGAAGAAGTTATACAAGCGGCCAATGAACATGGAATACCAATGGTATTTACAGGAATGAGACATTTTAAACACTAATAATTGAGATATGTATAGAAAAATGGGAGATATTATCTCCTGTTTTTCTATATCTAAAAGCTATTAAATCTAAATACAATTAAAAATATATTAATAAATTAACTAAGATAATTTTTCTTGAACTTTAAGTTATTATTAGATTTTTATTATGTATTATATTAATAAAAAGTAATTTATGGAGGTTATAATATGAATAAAAAGTTAAATATTGCCATTTTAGCATCTGGAAACGGTAGTAATTTCCAAGCAATAAATGAT